>DASQKT010000470.1:0-4116 GCA_035630415.1 Skermanella sp. | reverse complement strand
AGGATGCCGATCAGGACGACCAGCGGAATGACGGTCGGCCAGTCGCGCTTGAAGGCGGCCTTCAGGTCCGGCATCTCGTCCGGCCGCAATCCGCGCAATCCAGTCCGCTTCGCCTCGAAATGGACCTGCATCAGCACGCCGAAGAAGTGCATGAAGGCCGGTACGATGGCAGCCAGAATGATCGTCGTATAGGGCAGCCCCAGGAACTCGATCATCAGGAAGGCGGCGGCCCCCATGATCGGCGGCGTGATCTGGCCGCCGGTCGAAGCCGTCGCCTCGACCGCCGCCGCGAAATGCGGCTTGTAGCCGAGCCGGATCATCGCCGGGATGGTCAGCGACCCGACCGTCACGGTATTGGCGACGGAAGACCCGGAGATCATGCCGAACAGCGCCGACCCGAAGATCGACACTTTGGCCGGCCCGCCGGCGAAACGCCCGGCGACCCAGGCGGCACAGTCCAGGAAAAGCTGTCCCAGCCCGATCCGGGTGGCAAAAACGCCGAACAGGACGAAGTGAAAGACATATGTCGCCACGACGCCCAGGGCGATGCCATAAATCCCCTGCGTCGTCAGGTAAAGGTGATCGACAAGCTGCGGGAAGCTGGCGCCGGGATGGATCAGGATGCCCGGCATCGACGGACCCCAGATCGCATAGCCCATGAAGATCAAGGCGATCACCGGCAGCGGCCAGCCGACCGAGCGCCGGGTCGCTTCCAGCAGCACGAAGATTAGGATGCCGCCGAGCACGACATCTGATGTGGTCGGGTTGCCGACGCGGAACGCCAGATCGTCCAGCGGGATCAGCGGGACGTGCAGCACCGACACCACCGCGCCGATCGCCAGCGCCCAGTCCAGCAGCGAAATCCCGAGCGGCCGCAGCAGGCTGCTTTGCGCCGGCTGGTCATAGCCGCGCTTGGTGAACGGAAAGACCAGGAAGACGAGGCCGAGCACGAAGGACAGATGGATACCGCGATGGACCATCTCCGACAGCAGGCCGAAGCCGGCCGTGTAGTAGTGGAACAGCGACAGCACGACCAGCAAGCCGCCAACGATCCACCCTGCGGCGGGAGCCAGCGGGCGGAACCGGATCTCTGAGTCGAACTTCTCCTCGAGTTCCTTGGCCTTCTCGGGGTCGAGTTCCAGGGCGGATTTCGGCAGAATCGGTTCTGCGCGCGATGGGTCGGTCATCGGCATTCCAGGTTCGTATTAACGTCGATCTTCATGAAAAGCGCCCTCTCCTCCCGCTTCGTCGGGGGAGAGGGCGGTCGGCAGAGTTCAGTCCTGACGTGCTTACTGAAGCACGCCCTTCTCGCGGTAGAACTTCTCAGCACCCGGATGCAGCGGGATGCCGATGCCCTTGGTCGCGTTCTGCACGGTGATCAGCTTGCCCTTGGCATGGCCGGCGTCCAGGACAGTGCGGGAGTTGTCGCTCCAGAGCGCCTTGACGATGTTATAGACAAGGTCGTCCGACTGCTTGGCGCTGGTCACCCACTGGGCGTTGACCGAGATCGTCTGCGTTTCCGGCACGTCCTTGTAGGTCCCGGCCGGGACCGTGTCCTTGGAGAAGAACTGATAGTCCGCCAGCATCTTCTCGGCCTGCGGCCCGCCGATCGGGACCAGCGTGATGCCGCTGGAAGTCGCCAGTTCGGAAATAGCGCCGGTCGGATAGCCGCCGACGAAGAAATAGGCGTCGAGCGCTCCGTCGCGCAGGCGGTCGCCCGCCGGACCCGGCTTCAGGTACTCGGCCTTGATGTCCTTCTCGGTCAAGCCATAGGCCGACAGCACGATCCGCGCATCGACCAGCGTACCCGACCCCGGCTCGTCCAGCGACACCCGCTTGCCCTTGAGGTCGGCGACCGACTTGATGCCGGAATTCTTCGTTGCGACCAGATGGATCGTTTCGGGATAGAGCGTCGCGATGGCGCGCAGGTTCTCGATCTTGCCCTTGCCCTCGAACAGGCCGGTGCCGGTATAGGCCCAATAGGCCACGTCGGACTGCGAGAAACCCGACTCCAGCGAGCCGCCGTTGACGGCGCTGATGTTCGCGACCGAACCGTTGGACGACACGGCCGTCGCCACCAGCCCCGGCACCCCGCCGCCGGTGGCGGAGATCGTGTTGGCGATCAAGCCGCCCACGGGATAGTAGGTCCCGGCCGTCCCGCCGGTGCCGATCCGGAAGAAAGCCGGCGCCTGCGCCAATGCGACCCCGGCGCTCAGTACGAGCGCTCCAAGCACGGCCCCAACCGCCATTCGGCGTTTTTTCATCATGAAGCTCACGGCAGTCCCCTGTAATTCCGATATGGTAATCGGATCATGGCGGTTGCCGCTGCAATTGTCACGATATCGGATTGTCCGGGTGACAAACCGGTTGCCGGTCACCAACCGGAACTCACCCTCGCCCCCTTGGGAAGGTCGGGGAACGGGTGCCTATAGACTTACCGGTTTGACGTGACTATGTCACATGTAACGAATTCGGAGATTTGTCATGCCTTCTTCAGTCCGCCACCGTGTTCAAACTCATCGGGCACAGCTCAGGGCGATGGGGTTGAGGCCGATTCAGATCTGGGTTCCCGACGTTCGCTCCCCCGCCTTCAAGGAAGAGGCGCGACGGCAATCCCGTGCAGTCGCGGCGTCTCCCGATGCGGCGGAAACCATGGACTTTCTGGAGGACATCCAGGACTTCGGCGATGAGCCATGAGGCGTGGCGATCTGGTGACCATCGCCGGACGCGCAGGCGGAGATCATGAAGGAAAGCCCCGCCCCGCCTTGATTATCCAGTCAGATGATTTTCCTGAAACCGATGGCATCACCGTAGCCCTGCTGACCTCGGTCGTCATCGACGCTCCACTGATCAGAGTCCGCATCGACCCGACACCGGCAAACAACCTCCGCCAGACCTCGTGGATCATGATCGAAAAAATCGCGACCGTTCGGAGAAAGAACATCGGCGCGGTGTTCGGGCGCTTGAGCGATGCCGAGCTGGTCCAAGTCAACCGCGCCCTGCCGGTGTTTTTGGGTCTGGCTGGTTGACTGGACAGGGTTCGGCCTGCCGTATCCGTTTTCATGCCAGAGCTAGCATTGATCATCAGCGTTTTCGACATGCCAAAGCGTCAAGTTTTCCACGGATGGACACGGATTTGCCACGGATGAACACGGATAGGGTGCACGTTGAGCAGATTAGATGTCGCGGGTGTATTCAACGCACAATTTAATCGCGGTAGGGACGCCCGTTACCGGGCGCCCCCCGCACAGAACCGGACGTGCCCGATTAAGGCATCCGGCTCCCACCTTGGGTGTTTGACGCGGAAGCGGGTCGATGGCCAGGGATGGGTGATGCGCGGCTTCGGCAGCCAGTAGTCGGCGATCCGCGTGAGTTTATCCCACGGGGTCTTGTCCTTCTGACTGCGTCGGCGCAACGCCTTGATCCACAGGATGCCGACATGGTAGCGCAGGGCGGCCAGGGCCTTGAGATTGGTCGGGACGGCGAAGTACGCATAGAACCCGCGCACCACCTGCCCCAGCCATTGGCCCTGTTCCGGAATGCTCTGGTGCCAGCGCCGCCGGAGTTCCTCCTTGATTTCCTTGAGCTTGGCCTGCGTCCGCTTGCGCCGGGTCTGGCGCCGCAGCTGAAAGCCGCCCCGCCGGGAGCGCCCGCAGATGTGGGTGAAGCCCAGGAAGTCGAAGGTTTCCGGCTTGCCCGCGCCGCGCTTGGCCCGGTCGGCGGAAGCCCGCCGGCCGAACTCGATCAGCCGGGTCTTATCGGCGTGGAGTTCCAGCGCAAACTGCGCCAGACGCTCCCGCAGGTCCGCAAGGAACCGCTCGGCGTCGGCCCGGTGCTCGAACCCGACGACGGTGTCGTCGGCGTAGCGCACCACGACCATGGTCCCGGTCGCGTGGCGCTGGCGCCACTGCCGGACCCACAGGTCATAGACGTAGTGGAGATAGACGTTCGCCAGCAGCGGCGACGCCACTCCCCGAACGCAAAAGATAACTTCGCCTTCGATCGAGGAATTCGCCTCGATCGCGGCGCCTGCATTGTTGATCTGCGTCGCAAAGGGTAATACGGTCATGTCTCATGCCGCGATCGACCGACACGCAGAAGGCTCGCCGTCTGAAC
>DASQKT010000469.1:0-6485 GCA_035630415.1 Skermanella sp. | reverse complement strand
GCGGGTGGCCGGTCCCATGCCCTGGCTGTGGCCGGCCCAGATCGCGACCGACATCAGCATGACATTGGCGGCGGAGAACCCGGCGACTCCCAGCGCCCGCAGCAGCTCGCGCTCACGCACGGCTTCGGCGGCGTCGAGCTTTTCCGGGTCGAACGGCACCAGACGATAACCCAGGCCGATGACCGGGGCCGTGACCGTCGCGGCATCGCTGAGCGCCGGGTCCCACGTGACGGTGAGGCGCCGGGTCGTCATGTTCAGCCGGGCATGGGTTACGCCCGGCTCGCGCCGCAGCACGGTTTCGATCAGCCAGACGCAGGCGGCGCATTGCAGGCCGTCCACCATCAGGTGGAGAGTCGCATGCCCGTCCGGCGTGGCGGCGACGTGGGCGGAGAAATCGGTGGGCCGCGCCTCTCCGTCGGGCCGCAGCGGCCGCGCGTCGGGATCGATCGAACGGCGGGCGTAGTATGTGTCGAGCCCAAGGCCCTTGATCAGGCCGAAGGCCGCCTCGCACCCCGAACAGCAGAACTGGCTGCCGGCTGTCGCCCGCTCGCCGAGATCCTGCCCGCAATGGAGACAGGAAGTGCCTGTGCTCATCACCTGACCCTGGTTTACCCGATCCGGATTGCTGAACTGGAACTTACTTGACGATCACTCGCCTGACTTCCTGGTAGTCGCCCTGGGCATGATCGGCGATGACCCGGATGTCCCATTGACCCGGCAGCGGAAGGGCGAATTCGGCGGTATAGCGCCCCTGGCCCTGGTCCGGGAGTTCGACCGTGAAATCATGCCCCTCGCTGGTCGGGCGGACCACTTCGGCGGTCACCCGAGCGCCGTCGAGGATATTGCCGGAATGATCCTTGAGGCTGACCGCCAGTCGGGCCGACGTCAGGTCCGCCGCCTGGAACTCAATCCCGACCTGCCAGCCGCGCTTCCGCTGATCGCGGGCTCCTTCGATGGCGGCATTATAGGCGGTGCCTCGCTCCCAGTAGTGCTGGGTTTCCAGTCCGGTCCAGCTGTTGAGCGCGTAGAACACCATGGTGCCGTTGACTGCCACGGTTATGAAGAAGAAGCCGACGAAAATCCAAGGATACCACCAGCCGGGCGCTCGGCCCTTGGATGATCCAGTGCGGCTAGCATGCAGGTTTTCAGCAGACATCGGCTTTTCCCATAACTGTTCCGGCACTTGGCCCGATTATGAAGCTGGTACGGGACTACTTGTTCGGTCCGATGAAGACGGAGTGATACTCCACCTTGTCGGAGCTTGATTTATCGGTCAGCGTGAAGGTAACCGGGGTCGAGGTGGCCGCCAGCTCACCCGCCGGCACCCGCACATAGATCCGGTAGGTCGCGACCGTATCGGGACGGGCGGCAAGGTCGATCTGCCCTACCCGGTCCTCCTGTCCGACCACGGCCAGTGTGCCGCCGGTCACGCCGGCGAGCCCAAGGCTGTAATCCTTGGCGTAGCGGGTCATGTTGGAAATCTTGAAGGTATAGCCGTTGCGGATATCGCCGTCGGACAGGGTGACGAACAGCGGCGCCCGGTCCCGCAGGACGCTGATGTCGAGCTGGGGGCGGAATATCAGCCCGGCGACCATCATTCCGGCCAGCACCACGATGATCAGCCCGTAGATCAAGGTACGCGGCCGGATCAGCCGGACTTGCGCGGAGGAACCGTGCGACTTTGCTACCTGATTGTTGTGGGTGTCGAAGGTGATGAGGTCCAGCGGCCGGTCGATCTTCGTCATGATCTCGTTGCAGGCATCGACGCACAAGCCGCAGCCGATGCATTCCATCTGCAAGCCTTCGCGGATGTCGATGCCGGTCGGGCAGACATGGATGCAGGCCTTGCAGTCGATGCAGTCGCCGCGTTGGTCCCAGTCCTGGGACTTGCGCTTCGCGCCGCGCGGTTCGCCGCGCCAGCTCTCGTAGGTGACGATAAGGCTGTCCTCATCGATCATGGCGCCTTGGAGCCTCGGCCAGGGGCACATATACGTGCAGACCTGCTCCCGCGCCCAGCCGCCCAGCAGGTAGGTCGTGGATGTGAAGAGAGCGATGAAGATCAGGGACAACTCGTCGATCTGGAACCTGAAAAGACCGGCAACCAGGGTGGGCGCATCGGTGAAGTACATCGCCCAGGCGCCGCCGGTGAGAAAAGCCACCACGAGCCAGGCAAGGTGCTTGTAGACCTTCTTCAGGACCTTCCCTGTGCTCAAGGGGCTCTTGTCGAGGCGGATACGCTCGGACCGGTCGCCCTCGATCTTGCGCTCGATCCAGACATAGAGGTCGGTCCAGACCGTTTGCGGGCAGGCATAGCCGCACCAGATGCGTCCGGCCAGCGACGTCGCCAGGAACAGCCCGATGGCGGCCATGATCAGCAGACCAGTCAGGTAATAGATTTCCTGCGGCCAGATCTCGATAAAGAAGAAGTAAAGCCGCGGACCGGCGAGGTCCACCAGCACAGCCTGATCCGGCGCGGTCGGCCCACGGTCCCAGCGGAGCCAGGGAACGATGTAGTAGATAGCCAGAAGAACGACGAGAGCGATCCACTTCAGCTTCCGGTACTTACCCGTGACAGATTTCGGATAGACCTTCTCACGGGCCGCGAACAGCGATTTGGCTGCGTGCTCGCCTTCTTCGTGAGTCTGGGTAGTGGTGCTCATGCCGGATGCCTTGCTCGGGTCTGCGTCGATCCATCCGCGCCCCTGATGGGACCCGGTTGATCCCCGCACTGTGCGCCCGCGAAACAGGCACGGCATTGCGGTAAATCAAAGCTTTTGCGGGAGAGGGGTGCGTGGGGGCCAAGACGACCAGGAGGCACAGCAGAAAAAACGCCGGGAAGGTTGCCCTTCCCGGCGTCTCGGTGCCGACCTGTGGGATCGGGGTTCTTACTTCTCGCCGCCGCCCAGGGTATGGACGTAGACCGCGAGCTGCTTGACGGTGATCGGGTCCAGACGACCGCCCCAGGCCGGCATCACGCCGGCGCGGGCATAGGTCACCGTTTCGACCAGCGTCTTCTTGTCGCCGCCATAGAGCCAGATGTTGTCGTTCAGGCGAGGTGCGCCGACTTCGCGCATCCCTTCACCCTTTTCACCATGGCAGGACGCACAGTTTTCAGTGAACACGACCTCGCCGTTCTTCGAAGCGGCCTTGTTGGTGTCCCGTCCGGTGAAGGACAGGATGTACTCGGTCACTTCGTCGATCTGCACGGCGGTCAGCAGCTTGTCGGCGCCGAACTTCGGCATCTCCGAGATCCGCGTATCGCCATCGACCGGCGAGCGGACGCCGTGCAGCAGCGTCGTATGGATGTCGTCGGCCTTGCCGCCCCACAGCCAGTCGTCGTCGGCCAGGGTCGGGTAACCCTTGCCGCCGGCGCCGCCGGCGCCATGGCAGGCGGAGCAGTTCTCGGCGAAGGCGGACCGGCCGCCGGCGATGGCGAAGCTCAGCAGATCGGGGTCGGCTTCGATCTGTTCGAAGGAAGCCTTGTCGATCTTGGCGCGATAGGCGCCCTGCGCGGCGCGGGCGGTCGCGATGTCGGCCAGGACCACATCGCGCTGGCTGTAGCCCAGAATACCGCCGGTATAGCTCTTACCGAGCGGGATCGCGGGATAGAGGACCCAGTAGCCCAACGAGAAGGCCACGCAGACGTAGAAAACGTACAGCCACCACTTCGGCAGCGGGTTGTTCAGTTCCTGAATACCATCCCACTCGTGCCCAGTGGTATCGACCCCCGACAGGGAGTCCTTTTCGACCTTGGTCGGCATGACCTAATTCTCCTGGCCTTCATTCCTGAACGGGATGAGGCTGGCGTCTTCGAACTGATCCTTGTTCTTGGGCCGCAAAGCCCAGAACAGGACGCCGACGAACAGCAGCATCAACCAAACCGTCCAGAAGGAGCGCAAAAACGAAGCGATTGCGTTGAGATCCATTGGTCCCCCCACTTATTGCTTGAAATCGGCCGGCTGGTACTTGGTGAAGTCGACCAGCGTGCCAAGCACCTGCAAGTAAGCGACCAGCGCATCCATTTCGGTCACGACCTTGGGGTCGCCGTCGAAGTTCGAGACGACTGCCTTGGGGTAGCGGGCCAGGAGACCGGTCGTGTCGCCGTCGGGACGGGTCTGGACTTCCAGATCCTTGGCGGCGTTTTCGATCTGTGCGTCGGTGTAGGGCACGCCGACGATCTTCAACGTCTTCAGGTGCTCCTTGACGTCGGCGGCCTTCAGCGGCCGGGTGGCCAGGAACGAGTAGCCCGGCATGATCGACTCCGGCACCACGGCGCGCGGGTCGATCAGGTGGGCGACCTGCCATGCGTCGGAGTACTTGCCGCCGACGCGGGCCAGATCCGGACCGGTGCGCTTGGAGCTCCACTGGAACGGATGGTCGTACATGCTCTCGGCCGCGAGGCTGTAGTGGCCGTAGCGCTCAGCTTCGTCGCGGAACGGACGGATCTGCTGGCTGTGGCAGTTGTAGCAGCCTTCGCGGACGTAGATGTTGCGGCCGAACTGCTCGAGCGGGCTGTAGGGACGGACGCCCTCGACCTTTTCGATCGTCGACTCGATGGTGAACAAGGGGATGATCTCGACCAGACCGCCGATGGAGACGGTGAGCAGGATCAGGACCATCATCAGGGTGACGTTCTTTTCGATCAGACCGTGATCGAAGAGTCCGGGCTTTTTGTTGTTGGTGGCCATTATGCGGCGTCCTTACTCGGCAGCCGGCGCGAACTTGCGCGTCGGGGCGGTGACATAGGGCTTCTCAACCCGAACGTCGCCCTTAGTCGTGCGCCACAGGTTGTAGACCATGATAAGAGCACCGACGAGGAACATGACGCCGCCGAGAGCGCGGATCACGTAGAAGGGATGCATGGCGGCGACCGTCTCGACGAACGAATACTGCAGGAAGCCGAGATTGTCGTAAGCGCGCCACATCAGGCCCTGCATGATACCGGAGATCCACATCGCGGTGATGTAGAGCACGATGCCAATGGTCGCGGTCCAGAAGTGGTAGCTGACCAGACGCTGAGAGTAGAGCCGGCCGGTCTTCCAGAGCTGGGGCACGAGGTAATAGACGGCGCCGAAGCTGACGAAGGCGACCCAGCCGAGCGCGCCGGAGTGGACGTGGCCGACGGTCCAGTCGGTGTAGTGCGACAGGGCGTTGACCGCCTTGATCGACATAACAGGGCCTTCGAAGGTGCTCATGCCGTAGAACGCGACGGAGGTGACCAGGAAGCGCAGCACCGGGTCGGTGCGCAGCTTGTCCCAGGCGCCGGACAGGGTCATGATGCCGTTGATCATGCCACCCCAGGACGGCATCCACAGCATGACGGAGAAGGTCATGCCCAGCGTCTGCGCCCAGTCGGGCAGCGCGGTGTAGTGCAGGTGGTGCGGACCGGCCCAGATGTAGAGGAAGATCAGCGACCAGAAGTGGATGATCGACAGACGGTACGAATAGACCGGACGGCCAGCCTGCTTGGGGATGAAGTAATACATCATGCCCAGGAAGCCGGCGGTCAGGAAGAAGCCGACCGCGTTGTGACCGTACCACCACTGGACCAGGGCACCCTGGACGCCGGCGAAGTACGAGTAGCTGGTGGTGCCGAAGAACGAGACCGGGACGCTGAGGTTGTTGACCAGATGCAGCATCGCGATGGTCACGATCATCGCCAGATAGAACCAGTTGGCCACATAGATGTGCGGCTCGCGGCGCTGCATGATCGTGCCGACGAAGGTCAGCAGATAGACCACCCAGACGACCGTCAGCCACAGGTCGACGTACCATTCCGGCTCGGCGTATTCCTTGCCCTGGGTGATGCCCAGGACATAGCCCGAAGCCGCCAGCACGATGAAGATCTGGTAGCCCCAGAACAGGAAATTGGCCACCAGCGGACCGCCCCAAAGGGTGGCGCGGCAGGTGCGCTGGACGACGTACAGCGACGTGGCGAAGAGGGCGTTGCCGCCGAAGGCGAAGACCACCGCCGAAGTGTGCAGCGGCCGCAGGCGGCCGAAGCTGGTCCATTCCAGACCCAGATTGAGCGCCGGGAACGCCAGTTCCAGGGCGATGAAGATGCCGGCGGTGAAGCCGATCACGCCCCAGAACATAGTAGCGATGACGAACAGGCGGATGACAGCCTCGTTGTACGAGACGGTCTCCTCACCTGCCCGCTCGCCCCCCACGGATGAACCGTGGGACAGGGTCGCTGCTGTCATTACCAAATCTCCCGTCTGGTGTGACCGGCCCCTGGGGAGCCCCCCGTCGGTCCACACCACCGTAAGGTTGCTTATCATTTCACGTCGGAATCCGCTTTGCCCCCATGCATGCGCACGGCGGCAGCGGTCCCTTTGCCAGGCGCGGACTATGGGGAGGCCGGTGTCCGGCAACATTGATCTACGTCAACGACCCCGGAGCGCGGGGACTGCCATCGTCTCTGCCTGATCCGTCGCCGAGACGCCCATGCACGACACTTATGTTGCGAAACCCTTGATTCGCCG
>DASQKT010000468.1:0-5230 GCA_035630415.1 Skermanella sp. | reverse complement strand
CGGATTCGCCTGGATCGACGACTGGATCGGGCCGAAGCGGACGATACTGGGATGCCTGGTCGGGCTGATCGCGTTCGGCATTCCGCTGCTGTTCGCCGAGTCGCAGACCGCTTTCTGGGGACTGGCGCTGGGCCTGGGGATCTTCGTCGGGCCGGCGCAGGCGGCGGGGCGGACCATGATGGCGAAGCTGGCGCCGCCTTCGATGGAGACGGAAATGTTCGGGCTCTACGCCTTATCCGGCCGGGCCGTCTCGTTCGTGGGACCCCTGGCGCTGGCGTGGGCCACGGAATCGTTCGAGAGTCAACGGGCGGGGATGGCAACCATAGTCCTATTGCTGGTGTTCGGTCTCGTGTTGTTGTGTGCAGTGCGGGAAGAGCGCACACTATGACGAAAGGCTGACCGATTGCCGCATCGGTCATTTCAGGCAAGAATCCCCTTGTTGCTGCGCAACATTTGGATTACTCCGCCGATCAGAGACGTATATGGAGAGACCAGATGCTGAGCTACCACGACTTGGAAGACTTCATGGGCATCAACGACGCTCTGACCGACTCACGGGTCAAGCATCGTGAGACGGTGACCGCTTCGGGCCATGACCGGGGCGATGTTGCCGATGACGCCTCGGCCGACGAAGACGCGGAAGGCTGAAGGCGCCGGCTTAGGCCGGACGCCGCAGATAGGGCGTCAGGCGCCATTCCGCGTACCGGATCAGGCGGGTGATCACGAAGTTGATCACCAGATATATCGCTCCCGCCACGATGAAGACCTCGAACACCGCGAAGGTCTGGGAGATGATCCGGCGCGCGATGCCGGTGATCTCCAGCAAGGTGATCGTGCTGGCCAGCGAACTGGCCTTCACCATCAGGATCACTTCGTTGCCATAGGCGGGCAGGGCCTGCCGCATGGCGATGGGAGCGACGATCCGGCGGAACACCAGGAAGCGGGAATAGCCGCAGGCGCGGGCGGCTTCGATCTGGCCGGGGGGCACCGACTGGATGCCGCCCCGGATCATTTCGCTGGTATAGGCCGCCGTGTTGAGCGTCAACGCCAGGATGCCGCACCAGTAGGGCTCGCGCAGGATCGCCCAGAAGATGCTGGATCGGACGCCGGGGAACTGACCCAAGCCGTAATAGATCAGGAAGATCTGGACCAGCAGCGGCGTGCCCCGGAACACGAAGACGTAAGCCGCCGCGAAAGCCGAGGCGATTCGGTTGCCCGACAGCCGCATCAGCGCGACACCCGCCGCCAGGACGAATCCGAACAGCAGCGCCAGCGACACGAGCTGAAGCGTGACCGGCACGCCCGCCAGCAGCTTCGGCACCGCATCCCACATGATGGACAGGTTCATGGTTTCAGGCCCGCCTGACGCCGCGATTGGCGTGCTTTTCGGCACGGTCGAACGCGTATGTGGAAAGGGAAGTCAGCACCAGATACAGGACGGCCGCCAGCACGTAGAACAGGAACGGGTTGCGGGTGACGCCCGCCGCGATCTGGGCGGATCGCATCAGTTCGGCCAGCGCCGTGACCGAGATCAGCGCCGTGTCCTTCAGCGTGAGCTGCCAGACATTGCCCAGGCCGGGCAGGGCGTAGCGCAGGGTCTGGGGCAGCAGGATGCGGAAGAATATCTGCATCCTGCGCATGCCGACCGCCCGCCCGGCCTCGATCTGGCCGAACGGCACGGCCTGGATGGCGCCCCGGATGACCTCGGTCGAATAGGCGCCCGAGATCAGTCCGACCGACAGCACGCCGATCGTGAAGGCGTTGACCTCGATATAGCCGGTGTAGCCGAACAGCCCAGCGATCCCCATGACAGCGTTGCTGCTGCCGAAGAACAGCAGATAGATCACCAGCAGTTCCGGCACGCCGCGAACGACGGTCGTGTAGACCTCGGCGATGGCGCGGGTGATGATGCCGCCGTTGAGCTTGGCGGTGGCTCCCAGCCCACCGAAGACCTGCCCCAGCGCGAAGGAGCAGAGCGCCACCGCCAGCGTCATCAGCGTGCCGCGCACCAGTTCGTCGCCCCAGCCGGTGTCGCCCCAGGCGAGCAGGTCAAGCATGGGGCGGATACCGGCGGCCGAACCGGCGCGTCTTCACCCTTACGACCCTGATTTGATCGAGATGTCGTAGCCGAACCACTGGGTCGTGAGCTTGCCCATCGTGCCGTCGGCGGTGGCGTCCTTGATCGCCTTGTCGAGCTTGGCCTGAAGCTCGGTGTCGGCCTTGCGGACGCCGGCGCCGACGCCTTCGCCCAGAAGCCCTCGCGAGAAGCCGGGGCCGAACTTGGTGATGCCCTTGTTCTCCTCGCTGGCCGCAATCAGGCCGTTGATCGCCGAGCCGTCGGCGACCAGCGCGTCGATGCGTCCGGACACGAGGTCGAGGCCGAGGTTGTCGACCTTGTCGTAAGTCCGCACCTCGACGCCGGGCATCATCTGCTCGAGCATGTTCTGCTGGATGGTCGAGACCTGGACGCCGACGGTCTTGCCCTTGACGGCGGCGGCGGTCTGGTCGATCAGCTTCTGCTCATCCGGCGTGATCGCCGCCATATCGACGGCGGTGGTCGGCAGGTTCAGGCCGAGCAGCGGGCTGCCCTTCATCGCGGCGAAACTGGTCGGCTCGGTCGCATAGGGGCCGGCGAAGGAGATCACCTGCTTCCGCTCGTCGGTGATGGACATGCCGGCCATGATGACGTCGTATTTGCGCGACTGAAGGCCGGGAATGATGCCGTCCCAGTCCTGGGCTATCACTTCGCAGGTGGCGCCCATGCGTTTGCACAGTTCGGCCGCCAGATCGATCTCGAACCCGATCAGCTTGCCGGAAGCGTCCTGGCCGTTCCACGGCAGGTAGGCGCCTTCGGTCGCGATGCGGATCTTGGTCTGGGCTTGGGCGGTGCCGGTTACGGCGAAAAGAGCAAGTCCGGCCGCAAGGGCGGTGAGGGTCTTCTTCACTTTACTGCCTCCTGTTCATCGACATTAGTCGTTGAGCTTTTTTTGATTGGATTGGTGATTCAGAGATTCCGGGCGAGGAACTGCCGGCACCGCTCGGACTGCGGATTGGCGAGCACCTGATCCGGCGGCCCGTGCTCTTCGATCCGGCCCTGATGCAGGAAGATGACCTCGCTCGATACTTCGCGGGCGAAACCCATCTCGTGGGTGACGATGATCATCGTCATGCCTTCCTCGGCAAGCTGGCGCATGACTCGCAGGACCTCGCCGACCAGCTCGGGGTCGAGGGCGGAGGTCGGCTCGTCGAACAGCATGACCTTGGGCTGCATCGCAAGGGCGCGAGCGATGGCGACCCGCTGCTGCTGGCCGCCGGAGAGATGGCTGGGATATGAGGAGGCCTTGGCGGCGAGGCCGACTTTCTCCAGCAGAGCCTCGGCCCGCTCGATCGCTTCGCGCTTGGGCACGCCAAGCACGTGGACCGGGGCTTCGATGACGTTCTGGAGTACGGTCATGTGGGTCCAGAGATTGAAGCTCTGGAACACCATGCCGAGTTTGGAGCGGATGCGGTCGACCTGTTTGGCTTCTGCGGGAACGGCGCCGTGGCGGCCCGCCTTCATGCGGATCAACTCGCCGTTGACCCAGACGCGGCCCTCGTCCGGCGTCTCCAGCAGGTTGATGCAGCGGAGGAAGGTGCTTTTTCCCGATCCGCTCGACCCGATCATGGAGATCACGTCGCCTTCATGGGCGACAAGGGAGACCCCCTTCAGGACTTCAAGCTTGCCGAACCGCTTGTGAAGGTCTTCGACGACGACGGCGGCCCCAGGGACGGGGCTGGGATTCAGGTTATCCGGCGAGGACTGGGAAAGGGCCATGCTTCCGTTCTGACTCGTGCCAAGGACAGGAAACAGGCTAGCCGCGCCGCAGGTGCGGCGCAAACCCGATTTTTAGTACTCTAGTAATTTAATGAGAAAACAAACCGAATGGTTGAGGCGATACCCGGATGGATATGTTTTCCGAAGCTATCCGCCCTGCGCCAGGCTGTTCAGCCGGGACTGAACCTCGGCGTGCTCGGGGGAGCCGGGCTGAAGCTGGGTCAGCAGCTTGCCCCAGAGCTGGGAGGCTTCGCCCTTGTTGGCGGTCCGCGCAGCATCCAGGCCCAGGAACCAGAGCGCCTGCGGGTTGTCGGGCTGGAGGGCCAGAACTTCGCGCAGGACCGCGATGGCGGAGGCTGGGGGAGCGTCTTCCTCGCCACCCGCCACCATCAGCGCGTCGGCGTAGGCCATCAGGACATCGACGCGGCCGGGGGCGGCCTTGGCGCCCGACGCCAGGGCCTCGACCGATTTGTCCTGCTCGCCTAGCACCTTGTAGGCGCGGCCGAGGCGCAGCCAGCCGTCGGCGTCGTTGGGGTTGTCGCGCAGGCGGGTGGCGAGGTTGTCCACCATGCTCCGGATCATCCCCTCGCGCTGCTCCGGGGTCATGTCGGCGGCGCCCGCCATCTGCTCGCGGGTCGGACCCGGTGCCGCGGCTTCGCTCTGCGGGGTGGCGGGGAGTGGCTGGGGCATGACGGAGGCGACGTCGATGCCGAGCTGGCCGGCCGTCTCGGTAATGCGCTGGCGGACGGTCGGCAACCACGGCGCGTCGGCCGGGCTCTGCGCCGCCAGCTCGACCCAGCGGTCGAGAGCGCCGCGCATGTCGCCGGCCTGTCCGCGCGCCAGCGCCAGATAATAGCGGGCGCGGGCGTCGTTGGGATCGGACTGGAGCACCGCTTCGAAGGTACGGGCAGCTTCTTCCGGCACCATGCCCTGGTTGGCGGCGATCATCGCCTCGGCATAGGACGACAGGATGCCGGGCTCCTTGCCCTGGCTGATGCCGACGGCGTGGCGGTAGGCCTCGACGCTGTCGTCGAAACGGCCCATGCGGGTGTAGGTCTGGCCCATCAGCAGCCAGCCCTGAAGGTCGTTCGGCTCGTCCTTCAGGTGCTGTTCCAGCTTGGCGATGGCTTGCATCACCTGGGCCGGCGCACCGTTGCCGGGCTTTGTTTCACGTGAAGCGAAGGGCTGTCCGGGAAGGTTGGGCTCGCCGGTCGGGATATAGACAGCGAGCGCGCCGACGGGGATCACCACGCACAGCGCCAGTGCCACCGCCCGGCTGGCCTTGCTGGAAGAGGCGCCGGGTGAAACCGCCTCGCGCTTGCCTTCCTCCGCCACCGCCAGCATGCGGCGGCCAATCTCGGTCCGGGCGGCCTGAGCCTGACGGTCGTCGATGACGCCGCGTGCAAGGTCGCGCTC
>DASQKT010000467.1:0-5198 GCA_035630415.1 Skermanella sp. | reverse complement strand
CATCGATGCTTCCTCTTGAGTTCAGGTGAGAATCCTAATACCAAATATTGTAATCAATTCGTCCTGCGACACCGCACGCGCTTGCGTGGATGGTGATCTAATTCCTATATTAGTGGCCATGACCGACCTTTTTCAGAATACCGTACGCAAAGAAGACAGCTACTCCGCCCAGGATATCGAGGTCCTGGAGGGGTTGGAACCCGTGCGCCGCCGCCCCGGCATGTATATCGGCGGCGTGGACGAGCGCGCCCTGCATCATCTGGTGGCGGAAATTCTCGACAACGCCATGGACGAGGCGGTTGCCGGGCACGCCAGCCGCATTGATCTTGAACTGGCGGCCGACGCGACCGTGACGGTTCGCGACAACGGGCGCGGCATCCCGGTTGACGAGCACCCGAAATATCCGGGTAAATCGGCGCTCGAAGTGATCATGACGACGCTGCACTCCGGCGGCAAGTTCAGCGGCAAGGCCTATGCGACCTCCGGCGGCCTGCACGGCGTCGGCATGTCCGTGGTGAACGCGCTGTCGGACCGCCTGACGGTGGAGATCGCGCGTGACCGCCAGCTTTACACCCAAAGCTACAGCCGGGGCCTTGCGGTCGGCGGGCTGGTCGGGCTGGGGCCGGTGCATAACCGGCGCGGCACGACGGTCAAGTTCCACCCCGACGCGATGATCTTCGGCGAAGCGGCGACCTTCAAGCCGGAGCGGCTCTACCGCATGGCCCGCTCCAAGGCCTATCTCTATAAGGGCGTCGAGATCCGCTGGGCCTGCGATCCCGAACTGCTGAGCGCCGACGCCATCACGCCTGCATCGGAAACGCTGCATTTCCCCGGCGGCCTGAACGACTACCTGACGGCGGCGCTGAAGGACCGCAAGGGTGTCACTCCGGCTCCCTTCGCGGGCGAAGCACCTTTCCCCGGCGATGCCGGGCGGGCCGAATGGGCGATCGCGTGGCCGGAGGACGAGGAAGGCTTCATCCATTCCTACTGCAACACGGTGCCGACGCCCCAGGGCGGCAGCCATGAGATGGGGCTGAGGACGGCGCTGACGCGCGGCATCAAGGCGTTCGGCGAGCTGGTCGGCAACAAGCGCGCCGCCCAGATCACAGCCGACGACGTGTTCGGCGGCGCCACGATCCTGCTGTCGATCTTCATCCGCGACCCGTCGTTCCAGGGCCAGACCAAGGAAAAGCTGGCCACGGCGGAAGCGGCCAAGCTGGTCGACACCGCCGTCAAGGACCACTTCGACCACTGGCTCTCCGGCAATCCGGCTTCGGCCAACGCCCTGCTCGACTACCTGATCGAGAAGGCGGAGGAGCGGCAGCGCAAGCGCCAAGCCAAGGAGATGTCGCGCAAGACCGCGACCCGGCGGCTCCGTCTGCCCGGCAAACTGGCCGATTGCAGCCGCACCACGCCGGAAGGGACGGAGATCTTCCTGGTCGAGGGCGACAGCGCTGGCGGTTCCGCCAAGCAGGCCCGCAGCCGCGAGACTCAGGCCATCCTGCCGTTGCGCGGCAAGATCCTGAACGTGGCGAGCGCCAGCGCCGACAAGATGCGTGCGAACCAGGAGTTGAGCGACCTGATCCAAGCGCTCGGCTGCGGCACGGGCCGCGAGTTTTCGTCGGAAAAGCTGCGCTACGAGCGCGTCATCATCATGACCGACGCCGACGTGGACGGCGCCCATATCGCCTCGCTGCTGATGACGTTCTTCTATCGGGAAATGGCCGGATTGATCCAGAACGGCCACCTGTATCTGGCCCTGCCGCCGCTCTACCGCGTCACCCACGGCGGCAAATCGATCTACGCCCGCGACGACGCCCACAAGGACGAACTGATCCGGACAGTCTTCGCCGGCAAGAAGGTCGAGCTGAGCCGCTTCAAAGGCCTGGGCGAGATGCAGCCGGCCCAGCTCAAGGAAACCACCATGGACCCGACCAAGCGGACCCTGCTCCGCGTCGTCGTGCCGGACACCCACGACCCGGAAATGCGCGGTCAGGTGGAAGAGACGAAGTCCCTGGTCGAAAGCCTGATGGGCCGCAAACCGGAACTGCGCTTCCAGTTCATCCAGGAGAACGCCAAGTTCGTCCAGGACATCGATGTTTGATGACTTAGGCCTGCTCGTCGCTCCCCGACAGATCTTCGATCTTCCGAAGCGTCAATATCTGCGCCGCGGCTGTAAACAGCAGCCCTGATGCGGTCAGGCGGCCTTCGTCCTGGTCGGCGTGGCTGAGGCAGGCGAGTTGGGCGGCTCCCAGGGCGTAGGCCTGGAGGAGTTCTACCGGGTCGCCATCGGAGTTGCGTTGCCACCAGCGGCGGCCGTGGCGGCGCATGGTGCGGAGTGCCGGTTCCATGACGTCCCAGTTGGGCAGGCGGTCTTTCAGGAAGCCGGAGGGGTCGCTGCCGGTTTCGTCGTCGCCCAGGGCGGCGCGGCCCAGGTGGATGGCGAACTCGATGAAGGGGTAGCGCTCCGACACCTGACTGCCGGCGCGGAACGCGATGCTCATCAGCAGTTCCGACACCAGCGCCGATTCGCGCGGTTCCAGCCCGTCCAGGACATCGAGCAGGCCGGGCGCCAGGTTTTCTTCCGGGGAAGCGCCCTCGCGGGTCGCGGTGACGGCGGCGACCAGCGTACGCAAGGCTTCGACCTGCGCTTCCGCGGAAACCGGCCGGTAGTCTTTTGCCATGTGAATTTGCTCTTTGCCTTCTGCAAGGGGCTTCTGCAACCTGCGCGGACCCGCCTGCTGCCGGTCCGGTTAACCTGTTAATGGCCGCACCGCGCGTTGTCCAGGAATACCGGAATAAATCCTGACCCAGGGTTTTGGCCGCCACAGGATGGCTTAGCAGCCCTAAGCCTGATTAGCCCGTAATCGAACGGGGCATTCAAATGGATTAGCGTTAACGCCACCGGCCGGAAAAGTAACCTTGAAGGTGGCTGGATGTTATAATCCCCGGCGATATCTCCGAAAAACCTCAAAGTCCGCAATGAAATCCACGATTGTTTCGATACAAATACTACGGGCTTTCGCGGCCATCCTCGTAGTCTTCCATCACGCCCGCTACCAGATCCCCGATTTCGAAGTCTTTTTTCACGGCGGCATCTGGCAGTTCGGTCAGGGCGGCGTCGATATATTCTTCGTGATCAGCGGCTTCATCATGTGGGTGACGACGCATGAACGGGAGACGACGCCGCTCCGGTTCATGACCAACCGGATCGTCCGCATCGTGCCGCTCTACTGGCTTCTGACGCTGATCGTGGCAGCCGCGTGCCTGTTGGCGCCGCACTTCTTCCGGGGCGTGGTTCTGACGCCGGACCATGTCCTCAAGTCGCTGTTCTTCATTCCGCACTTCTATCCCGGCATGCCGTCACGGATTTGGCCGCTCCTGCTGCCGGGCTGGACGCTGAACTACGAAATGGTCTTCTATCTGGTGTTCGCCGTCGCCTTGCTGCTGCCGCGCCGCCTGATGATCCCGCTGATCGGAAGCCTGTTCGCCACGGCCGTTGCCGCCGGCTTCATCGTCGATTTCGATAGTGCGGTCGGGCTGTTCTACACCGAGTCCCTGATCATGGAATTCGTCGCCGGGATGATGCTCGGGCATCTCTGGCTCCACGGGCGGCTGAAGATGCCGACGCTGTCGGCGCTGAGCGTCATTCCCGTGGCCTTCATGGCACTGATCGCCCTGTCGCCGCTCGAGGCGCCCCAGACCCGGCTTCTTGTATGGGGCGTTCCGGCCATCCTGATCGTGACGGCGTCGCTGTCGCTGGACCTGCGCGGGCAGTTCATCTCCAACGGGTTTCTGAAGCTGATGGGGGACGCTTCGTACTCCATCTACCTGACGCATATCCTCACGCTCGGCGTGCTGCGGACGGTGTGGAGCAAGCTGGGGCTGGTCGAGCGCGAGCTTGATTCGGCGCTTGTCTATCTGGCGGCGTCGATCGCGTTCAGCACCCTGGTCGGCATCGCCGTCTACTATCTGGTGGAAGTCCCGCTGCTGCGGTTCTTCCGGGGTTCAAGGCCAAGCCGGCGCACGGACGGGCCATTGCCCGCCGGTGCGCCCGGCGCCGCCAATTGACTGCCGTCAGGTCAGTGGACGCTGACCGGCTCCAGCTCGTGCTGGCGCACCGCCGCGAAGGCGGCTTCGCGTTCCTGCATCACGGTCAGGGGAGTGCCGTCGGCGGCGTGAATGGCGTAGCCGGTCGAGCCGTCCACATCGACGACCTTGATATAGGCAAGGTCGTTCACACCGAAGGCCACGAAGTCCTGGCTGGATATCTGACGCAATGTGTTCGGGCTGGTATTCATGATCTCAGTCTTTCTGTAACGAATAGCGGTGCGTATCCGGACCGGCGCTTTGGAACCGAGGATAAGGACCGGGGTGCCGCCGGAAATCCGCCGGCATCAGCCGCCGCTTTCCGGCGTCACGTCGATCGTGCGGGCGTCCGCGCCATCCAGGCCGCCTGCCGGCTGCTGGATGGCGATGGTGCGCACCTTCGGCTCCGGGATCGGGCGTTTCAGGTCCACGTGGAGCAATCCATTGTCCAACGTCGCACCGACCACTTCGATCCCTTCCGCCAGAACGAAGCTGCGCTGAAACTGGCGGGCGGCAATGCCGCGATGCAGGTATATCCTGGTCTTGTCGTCGACTTGTCGGCCACGGATCACCAATTGGTTGTCTTCGGTCTGTACCGTCAGATCATCCATCGTGAAGCCGGCTACCGCAAGTGTGATCCGCAGACCATCTTCGCCTATCTGTTCGATATTATACGGCGGATACCCTTCCGCCGAGTTCTTCGAGATCCGGTCGAGGGTGCGCTCGAACTGATCGAAGCCTAAAAGTAGCGGGCTGTTGAACAAAGACAATCTTGTGGTCACGCGGCGTCCTCCTCCACTGAGCGAGTAGCAGTCTGGGCGAGTAGTAGTCTGGGCCCGAACCCGGCGCCCGTGGTGGCGGCCCCTTCCGGCGCCGCCATGCCCATATGTGGGAAATCCGGCGTCCAAGGGCAAGGCTGCCCTGCATCGACGGGATTTCATGCGTATCGTCCTTTAAAATCGATCGACTGGCCGCTATGTTGGCCCCTTCCGGAAGGCACGAGAGTTGGCACAGTGACATCTCCGACCACGAACAGGGCACCCGGCGATATGCCGCAGAGCATCATGCAGCAGCTCAATACCTACCGCTCGGGTCCCGACGAGCAGGGC
>DASQKT010000466.1:0-5088 GCA_035630415.1 Skermanella sp. | reverse complement strand
CGGATTCGCGACGCATTGGGCCGGGGCGATGGCATGGAAGCGCGGACGGCACTCAAGGCGGATATCGAGGGCGCGGCGAAGACGTTGAGAACGTTGCTGCCGTGATCCCGCGTTACCGCGAATGCCGCCGCAACTGAAGCGTCTTCAGGCAGCGGTCGATCCATAGGGCGGTCAGCTTTTCCTGGACGCTGTTCTGCCGCAGCCGCTCGTTCAATCCGGTGAAATCGACCCGGTCGAGTTCCTGGTCCTGGTTGAAGCAGGAGAACACGACGGATTTCTCCCCCGTCACCGGATCGTGGTGCTCCTGAAGGCACTGAGCGCAGATTTCCTTCATCATGCACTGCATCGGGCTGTTGATCGACCCGATCGCCACATGCCCCGGCTTCAGGTATGGCGACAACACCGTATGCCGCGCCGATGCCACCGCCTGCATCATGCGGTCGGAGCCGATCGCGACGATGCGGTCGACATCGCCGAGCGGGATTTCGACGGGTCCCAGTTCCCCCACCGCATAGGCCCGCATCGCTTCCACGATGTTGCCCGTGAAACTCCGGTCCTGCGGGCGGCCGGGCGTGAAGCCGGGCGCTTCGTCCGAGCACCAGACCACGACATCGGCGGCGGCTTCGATCCGCGATACCTTGTAGCGGTCGATCAGCTTCTTGTAGCCGGCAAAATAGACGACGCGGTTGCCGCGTTCCCGGCAGGCCTGCCCGATCGAGAACAGGACGGCATTGCCGAGGCCGCCACCGGCCAGACAGACGGTTTCGCCTTCGGGAATCTCCGTTGGCGAGCCGGTCGGCCCCATCAGGATCACCAGGTCGCCCGCCTTCAGCAGCGCGCAGAGGTCGGACGAACCGCCCATCTCCATCACGATCAGCGACAACAGCCCCTTCGCCTTATCGACCGAAGCGCCGGTCAGCGCCAGGCCTTCCATGGCAAGGGTCGTGCCGTCCACCTGATGGGCCAGCGTCTCGAAGTTCTGGAGCCGGTAGAATTGACCGGGCTGGAACCGCGCCGCCGCGCGCGGCGCCTTGACGACGACCTCGACGATGTCGGGGGTCAGCCGGACGATGTCGTGGACGATGGGCCGCATGTCGTGGTTGACCATGTCGATCACCGCATCGGCCGGAACGACGGTCGGCCGCAGCCGCGCCAGGGCACGCGACACGACCGGATAGCCCCGCTTCGCCCCGGCCATCGCCTTGACCACGTTGCCGGCAAAGGACGGGTGCAGGTCGCCGAAGAACGACACCATGCGGCCGTCGCGATGGCGGCTCATCAGCACATGGGCCGTTGCCGGCTTGCACGAGCGCTCCGGTGTCGCGCGGTTGCCGTCTTCGTCCAGTGCCTGGAAATAGCGGCCGTCGAGTTCGGCCCATTCCGGCTCCTCGCGCGCCAGCACGGTGTTCGGCTGGGTGCCGGCGGCGATCAGGATGCTGCGGGCGGGCAGCACGGCCTCGGCGCCCGCCACATCGACGCGAAGGCCGGAGGCATGGCCGAAACGGTCCACCTCCACCGCAAGCGGTGTCGCAGTCTCCAGGAATCGGATGCCCTCCGCCATGCCGTGGGCGACTTCCTCGTGGTTCAGGGTATAGCTGGGGGAGTCGGCCAGCCGGCGGCGATAGGCCACGGTCGCCCCGCCCCATTCATCGAGTAGCCGCTGAAGACCCGGCGCCCGTGCTTCAGCCCGCGCAAGTTCCCGCTCGTCGCGGAGCAAGCGGGCGTGGTCGATGAACTCGTCCGCTGTCAGCCGCTCCTCTTCGGTCAGGCCGCTCCTGACGGCAGCCTCGCCGCGTTCGAGCACCAGCGTCTCGTAGCGGCGCAGGAACTTCTCGACCTGGACCGGGTAGTAGGCCAGTGCCTCGGTCGCCGTGTCGATCGCGGTCAGGCCGCCGCCGACGACCACCACGGGCAGCCGGATCTCCAGGTTGGCGACCGAGTCTTCCTTGGCGGCGCCGGTCAACTGCAAGCCCATCAGGAAATCGGACGCCTGCCGCACGCCGCGCGCCAGCCCGTTCGTCATCGGGATCACGGTGGGCCGCCCGGCCCCCATGCACAGGGCGATATGATCGAAGCCGGCGCCGAAGGCGTCATCGATGCTCATCGTGCCGCCGAACCGGACGCCGCCGACCATGACGAAGCGGCGCCGCCGTTCCAGCAGCAGGCGGATCACCTTGAGGAAGTTCTTGTCCCAACGAACCGTGATGCCGTACTCGGCGACTCCGCCGAAGCCGGCCATGATCCGGTCGTCCAGATGGTCCCACAGGTCCTTGATCTGGCGGATCGGACGGAAATGCACCCTGCGGCCCATCGGCAGCACGCCGGACAGGTCGGCGGGCAGCGGCTCGATCTTCAGGCCGTCGATGCCGACGACGGTGTGGCCGTCGTTCATCAGGTGGTGCGCCAGCGTGAAGCCCGCCGGGCCAAGTCCCGCCACCAGCACCTTGTAGCCGCTGTCGGGCCGCATCATTGGGCGTCGCAAGTCCAGCGGGTTCCAGCGGGTCAGCAGGCTGTAGACCTCGAAGCCCCAGGGAAGCTCCAGCACGTCCTTGAGAGTCCGGGTTTCGACCTGCGGGATATCGACCGGCTCCTGCTTCTGGTAGATGCAGGCCTTCATGCAGTCGTTGCAGATGCGGTGCCCGGTCGCGGCGCACAGGGGGTTGTCCACCACGATCAGGGCAAGGGCGCCGACCGGATGGCCCGCGGCCTTGATGCCGTTCGACTCGGAGATCTTTTCTTCCAGCGGACAGCCCGTCAGCGTCACGCCGAACGGGCTTTTCAGATATTCGCCGGTCCTGCGGTCGGTCAGGCCACGAGAGCAACTGTCCTTGCCCTGGTGATGGCATTCGATGCAGTAGGTCGCCTCGTCGAGCGCTCCGATCAGGTCGGCACCGCAGTCGGTCAGGCCGAAACCCTGGCGCTGGCGCTGGCGGGACTCCGGCAGCCGCATCACGGTCAGGCCGGCTTCGTTCTCGACCGTTTCCACCGGCACCAGCCGGGCGGGATCGGTCTTTTCCGGGACCTGAAACAACACGCCGTGGCCGTGCCGTTGCCGGCCCTCCTCCGTCCACAGTGCCCAGGCGGCGTAGCGGGCGGCGAGGTCCAGTTCGGCGGCATGGGCGGCGCCGTCGGCGAGCCAGTCGAGAACATGGGCCGCGAAGGTCAATTCATCGAACTGGACGCCGAGATGCTCTTCGAGCGCCGAGGTCAGGGCTATGCCGTCCAGTCCGGCCGCGCATTCCGGCGAGAAGGACTTGGCGGCGCGGCGCTGAACGAACAGCCGCTTGGCGGCGTAGAGCGGCGTCAATGCCTGATGGCGCGCCGCCAGTTGACGCAACGGTCCGCCGATGCCGAACAACTCGCCGATGAAATCGTCCAGATGGGGCGCCAGGGCGGTGAGCAGCCCGCTTTCACCGTCGGCGGAAGCGGCTGCCCTGTCCGGCTGCGCCCGCGCTTCCAGCAGCCGGCGGGTCAGGTCCCCGTCGGTTTCCCCCAGCCACGCGATGAAGCGGCGGTCAAGCTTTTCCAACCCCGGATTCTCGTAGAGGTCGGTGAAAGCCAGGCCGAAGCCGAGGGTAAGTTCCGTCATTTCATGCCAGCCGGCGGAGGTGACGCATAGCTTGAAGTTGTATCACGCCGCCGCACCCACGCCATGGGAAAGCCCCAAGGCGTGCTCAGCCGCGACTAGGGGACGCACCCGTATGCTCAGATCATTTCCGGCTGGCTCACCCGGCCGGCTCAAACAGGCAGAGAACTCAGAAGCTTTTTTTCGGATCGCGGTTGAAGGCCAGTTGCTCCGGGGTCAATTGGAACCCCACCAGGATGCCGTACCCGGCGGCGGAGGCCCCCTTCGCCAGCGGTATCTTCTGCACCAGTTCTTCGGCCGAAGTGCCTTTGCCGACATTGGGGGAGAAAGCGATCGTCGTGTCGAACTGCTGCTTGCCGATGATCTGCCCGGCGGGGTTGGTTATGGCGACAAAATATTGGTACGCCCCCTGGGCATCCCTGGCCGCAGGTCCCCGCTCCGCCCCCAGCAGGAGGTTCAGGTTGACGGTCACTCCGGCATCGTCGAACTCGCATCCGCCGTCGTATTGCAGAACAGCGGCGCGCGATACAACGTCGGTCATGTCGCGGGCGCCGCCGCTGCGAAACTGCGTCACTTCGCGGGTTTCGTCGGGGATGCTGACCTTGGGACAGACCAGTGCCGGGGTGGTGTCCGCGGCGGCCTGCGCTTCCGGTCCCTTGCCGCCGTTGCCGGAGCAGGCCGCCATCAAGGGCAGTACGCCTATCAGACCGGCGGCAACCAGCAATGCGCCTCGGGCTTTCCTGACGGGCGTTCCTATATTACGGTCGGTTCTGAAAAACATCGCCACTGTGATGACTCGCTTGTAGGTTTGTGCAGTTGTAGGTTTTTGCAGTGCGACTTTAGAGCAAGGCATCGGGGCGGCACAAGCCGGCCTCACCATCCAACCCATAACGGGTATCAGTGCAAGGTTGAACTATGTCCAAACGGCCTCTGACAATCCTGCTGGCCAGCCCCCGTGGCTTCTGTGCCGGGGTGGACCGCGCGATCCAGATCGTCGAAGTCGCCCTGGAGAAATACGGCGCCCCCGTCTATGTCCGCCACGAGATCGTCCATAACCGGTTCGTGGTCGAAGGTCTCGAAGCCAAGGGCGCCGTCTTCGTCGATGAACTGGACGAGATCCCGGACAACGTGCCGGTGGTCTTCTCCGCCCATGGCGTGCCCAAGGCGGTCCCGGCGGAGGCGGAGCGGCGCAAGATGTTCTATCTCGACGCAACCTGCCCGCTGGTCAGCAAGGTCCATGTCGAGGCCGAACGCCATTTCGAACAGGGCCGTCAGGTCATCCTAATCGGCCATGCCGGCCACCCGGAAGTGGTCGGCACCATGGGCCAGTTGCCGGAAGGCAGCGTCGTCCTGGTCGAGAACGTCGCCGACGTGGACAGGATCGAGGTGCAGGACCCCGGCAACCTCGCCTATGTCACCCAGACGACCCTGTCGCTGGACGACACCGCCGCCATCGTCGCGGCGCTGCGCGCACGCTTCCCTTCCATCTCGGTGCCGCGCAA
>DASQKT010000465.1:0-3252 GCA_035630415.1 Skermanella sp. | reverse complement strand
TTGGTCGCCTTGACGTCCAGCTGGACCGGCACTTCGCGCCCGTCGATGATGGCGACCAGATGTTTGCCATGGGCCAGATCGCCCGGCTTGAAGACATGGCCGAAGGTGATCTCGCCCGCAGCCTGGGCCTTGCCTGTGACGTTCTCGAACTGGAGGGCGACAAGTTCGCCGGCCTTGGCCGCATCCGGCAGATCGGGGGCCTTGAGGACCGTACCGGGAGCCTTTACCTCGATCACGGCCGGGACGATGGGGGCAGCAGGGCCGTTGAAGATCAGGTTGCCGGCCCAGTTCATGCCCTGGGTGCCGGTGATGGTCGTCATCCCCGGCCGGACATATGTCGCGGTTTCAGCCTCGATCCGGGTGCCGTTGACTTCGATGTAATCGACGAACAGGTTGCGGTCGCCGCCCGACGCCTTATCGTTGATGTAGCGCAGTTCGATCCTGCTGTGCGCCGTCGTGTCGGACGGTGCGTTGAACGAGATGGTCTGCCATTGGCCGGTCGCGTGGGATGCCGTGACCGAAACGGTGCCGCCGACCTTCTGCCCGCCGACATAAAGGTCGAACAGGGGCGGGATGCCGCCGGCGATGTCGCCCGACGCCTTGACGGTGATGGTGGACGTGCCGGTGCCGCCGCCCGTGCTCCCGCCCGATGAAGGCGGGGGAACGTCGGTGACTGCGGTGTTGAAGACCAGCTTGCCGGCCCACAGCAGGGCTTCCTGGCCGGTCAGCGTTGTCTTGCCGGTGCGCTCATACTGGCCGGCGGTTGGCTCCAGCCGCTTGCCCTTGACGTCCATGTACTGGACATACAGGTTGCGGTCGCCACCGCTATCGCCGCCGTCGTTCTCGTAGCGGATCTCGACCTTCTTCGGATCGACGCCTTTGGCGAGGCTGAAGACGAAGTCCTGCCACTGCCCGGCCTTGTGGGACGCCTCGACCGATACGCTCTGCCCGACCTTGGCCCCATTGACCCACAAGCCGAAGACCGCCGCACCCTTGTAGCTGTCGCCCGAGGCGCGGACGACGATGTCGGCACTCGGCGCCTGGGTGACCTGGACCTCGACGGTCTGATGGGTGGAGGCGAGGCTGAAGTTGGAGGTCTCGACCGCCCGCGCCGCCACGGCAAGCGTGAAGTTGTCGGCGAAGGCGGCAGGCAGGATCATCTGGAGGCCGGCTAGATCGGGCGCCTGTAGGACCCAGTTGCCGCTGTCGTCGCGCGTCCCGGCCGTGAAGGTCACCCCGGCGGGGACCTCGCTGATCATCACGGTGAGATTTTCGGAACCGTCGAGATCGACGAGATTGGCGGAGATATCCAGGGCTACCAGTGTCGGCTCCGTTGACTTCACTTCGGCGTGGAGGGTGCCGTCGACGGAAAGCAGGGGCTTGTCCGCCACGGCCGAAACCTCGACGGTGACGGTACCGGTAGTGGTGCCGTTCTTGCCGTCGCTCAGGCTGTAGGTGAAACTATCCCGTCCGCTCCAATAATCGTTCGGTCGATAGGTCAGGGTGCCGTCGTCATTGATGGTAACCATCCCGTTGGCGGGATTGCCGACGCCGGTCAGCAGCACGGTCGCCCCGGCCGGCACGGTGTCGTTGCCCAGCACGTCGATCATGACGCCGGTGCTCTCGCGGGTGGCCGCGACATCCAGGCCGGCGACGGGAACGAGTTCCTTCAGATCGAAGGTCCCGTCGGCGAATTTGAGCTTTTCGGTGCCGGTAAGCCGGTCGCTGGAGCCGGCGCCCGCGACCAGCAGGCTGCCATCGGTTTCCGCCGTGACGGTATAGGCGGCACGGTTGCCGAGGTAACCGGCGGTATCGATGCCGGCGCCGCCGTCGATGGCGTTGCTGCCGACGCCGCCGTGGATCAGGTCGTCCCCGGCGCCGCCGGAGAGGGTGTCGTTGCCACCGCCGGGGAGCCACGCCGGATGCGTGTTTGCCGGATGATCCGCCGTGTTGAAAACGAGCGCGCCGCCCCAGACCATCTGTGATTGGCCGGGCTGCGTCTTCGTGCCGCGGTCATAGATGGACTGGTCCGGCGTCATGACGGCGCCGTTGACCTCGATCCGGTCTATCCAGAGGTTCCGGTCCTTGGATGCCGTGCCGCCGGAAGCGTCGTTGATGTATTCGATCCGGATCTTCGCGGCGGATGACAGGCCGATCCGGGTAAAGGTGAAATCCTGCCAGTCGCCGGAGGCATGAACGGCGGATACCTCGACTTCGCCCAGCAAGGTTTTATCAGCCCAAACCTTCATCCGGGGGGCGCCCTGCCACAGATCGGCCGATGCCTTGATGCGGAGGGTGAAGGGGTCCGTGACCGTGACCGGAAGTCCGTCACCCCAGATCACGTCGTTGGCGGAACCGCCGGAGAGGGTGTCGTTGCCACCGGTGCCGACGAGGGTCTGGCCGACTGATTGAGCAGTCATGATAAGAAAACCTTGCGTGAGATCTTTGCTGCGTCGCAACAAGTGCGCTCAAGATTTCACAAGGTTATCTCACATGAATTAATGATGTGTAAAAGGCAAGATATTTTGAAATCAGCTACAAATATCCGGCAATGCATCCGTAGTTTTACTTATGTCTCACTTCTATGCTTATTCAATCCAAAAAATGTCTCATCATCATCAATGATTGCTTTGGTTTGACGTGGAATTTTGCAGCGATTTTCATTGAAGTAATGGCTCGAATTTCAAACCAAGTTCGAAAGGGATACGGTGGTTTTCAAACGCTGATGACGCGCACCCAGTGGGCGATGCCCGCACCGGCCACCATGATCTCGCGGCGGATCGGGTGGTCGAGCAGGAAGGCTCCGGCCAGCCAGCCGCAGGCGCCGAACAGGCTGGGAAAAAGCAGCGAGCGCCACGGGATCAGGGCGTCGCTTGCGATATCGGCGGAAACCGGATCGAGCAGGACCAGCGGCACCGATGCCGCCGCCAGGGTCACCGCCGTCAGGGCAAGGCTGCGCCACGTGAAGCTTACCAGTTCCGCGACGCCGAAGCCGATGAAGCGGCGGGTGTAGACCTGGGTAATGGCAAGCGCCACCAGATAGGCCGCGACCTGGGCTGCCGCTACCGCTTCCAGGCTGTAGAGCGCCGCCACCAGCGTCAAGACGGCGCGGGGCACCTGGATCGCGATCTCCCGCCACAGGTTCGCCCTCACCTGCCCGATCGCCGTCAGCAGCGGACCGCCGAGGATCACCACCGCCATCACGGCGCCGCCGACGCACAGGATCTGGGCGATGACCACCGCTTCGTCCCA
>DASQKT010000464.1:0-2567 GCA_035630415.1 Skermanella sp. | reverse complement strand
TGGCCGCGTCCTGGTAGAGCGTCCAGCGCACCGCTCCATCCCGCTTGCGGAGACGGCGGAGCGAGCGCATCGCGGCGGAAAAGGCGGCGGCCTTGGCGGGATCGACGTCGTACTCGACCGTCACGGCGACCGATCCCGGCCCGGCATCGACGCCGGGCGCCAGCGTCGGCCGGGGCAGGGCCGTGATCGGCGACAGGTCGGGCGCGATGTTGGCCGGCAGGCGGAACCGGAAGCCGAGGACGAGGCTGACCAGCAGGCCTGCTCCGGCTATCGCCAGGGCTTGGCCGGTGCCGATCGCTTCAGCGGCGTGGCCCCAGCCCCAGCTTCCCAGCGCCAGCCCGCCGAACAGCGACATCTGGTAGATCGACAGCACGCGCGCCTTGACCCAATTGGCGGCGGAGAGCTGCACCATGACGTTGAAGCTGGACAGCGTCGTCATCCAGGCCGCCCCGCCCAAAACCAGCGCCGGCACGACGGCATACAGGCTCTGCATCAGGCCGACGACCAGCGTCGCGACCGCGAAGCAGGTGGTTCCGAGCGCCACCATGACCTGTCCGCTGGTCCGCCGGCGGAGCGTGCCGATGTTGAGCGCGCCGATGATCGCGCCGACGCCCAGGCTGGTCAGCAGAATGCCGTAGGTGGAAGGGCCGCCGCCGAGGTCCTGTCTCGCCACCAGCGGCAGCAGCGCCCAGACGGCGCCCGCCAAACCGGTGAAAACGAAGCAGCGGAGCATCACGGTCAGGACGGTGGGCGATCCGCCGACATAGCGAAGGCCGCTGACCATCGCCGGCAGCAGATGCTCACGCGGCAGTTCGTCCACCGTGCGCTTGGGCCGCCACATCAGCAGGACGCCGATGATGAAGACGTTGGACACGGCGTTGAGGATGAACGACGCCTGCACCCCGAAGCCGGCGACGACCAGCCCGCCGATGGCGGGGCCGACAGACCGCGCGATGTTGAAGCCGATGCTGTTGAGCGCCACGGCCATGGGCAGTTCCGACCTTGGCACCAGATCGCTCACTGTCGCCTGATAGGCTGGCTGGCGCAGCGCCGAACCGGTATCCAGGACGAAGACCAGCGCCAGCAGCAGCCAGGGCGTCACGGCGCCGACGCCTTCCAGCACGGCGATAAGTGTGGCGCCCGACAGGACGATGATCTGGCCGGTCATGAAGACCAGCCGCCTGTCCCACAGGTCGGCCAGCGCGCCGCCGAACAGCGAGAACAGCAGGACGGGCAGGGCAGTCGCCGACTGGACCAGCGCCACCATCGGGGCGCTGTCGGTGATCGACGTCATCAGCCATGCCGCACCCACGGATTGTATCCAGACGCCCATGTTGGACATCAGCGTCGCCAGCCAGATCGCCCGGAACATCGGGTAGCGGAAGGGCGAGAGGGAGGCTGGCAGGCGGGGGCGCGGCAGAATGCCGCCGAAGGACTTCGTGTCTTCTTCTCGTGCCGGCATGGGGAGACAGGGACCAATAGGGGTGCTGCGGGCCGGCAGCCTGCCGCCCGTTCGTTATCTCAACAATCAGTGCGGCCAAATGGGCTCATGACTAAAGAGGTATTGTCGGCTATTACATAAGTGAGGATGGGCCTTTACCGCGTCGCGGTATCGGTCTACTCTCCCTCGTGTCAACAGCGTCGGCTGGCAGCTATGTCATTCGAGATCGAACGAAGGTTCCTTGTCTGCCAGGATGTTCGGCATTTCTGTCGCCACGGCGACAGGATAGTGCAAGGCTATATCTCCTTCGACAACGGTAACGGCGGACAGAAGGCCCGTGTCCGGATAAGGAACGATCAGGCTTTCCTGACGATCAAGGGTGAGCGCCGTGGTCTGGTTCGCCCGGAGTTCGAACGGGTCGTGTCTCTTTCCTGGGCGAACGGCCTGCTGTCGCGTCTCCCGCCTGATACGCTTATCCATAAGACACGCTACGAAGTCGAATTTGCCGGCATGACTTGGGAAATCGACGTGTTCAACGGCCGCAACAGTGGTCTGGTGGTGGCCGAGATCGAACTGGAACACGCCGAGCAAGAAATCGAACTGCCGGACTGGGTCGGGGCCGAAGTGACCTTCGACGAGCGCTACGGTAATTCGTCGCTTTCCGTCCGCCCGGTCAGCACGTGGCCGGCGGCTGCCTGAATCCGCCCCATTCTGAAATTTACGCAAAATCCTTGAAGCTGTCGGCGACGGCGCGATCGTAGCCCTGGCTGGCCACCAACAGTTGACGCGTATAGTCCTGCCGCGCCTCCCCCCGGCGAAGGCTTTCCACATCCAGTTCCTCGACCACGCGTCCCCGGTTCATCACCGCCAGCCGGTCGCACATATAGGCGACGACGGCGAGATTATGGCTGACGAGGATGTAGGTCAGGGCGTGCTCCGCCCTCAGGCGCTTGAGCAGGTTGAGAATTTCCGCCTGGACGGAGACGTCCAGCGCCGAGGTCGGCTCGTCCAGCAGAAGGACGCGCGGTTCCAGGATCAGGGCGCGGGCGATGGCGACGCGCTGGCGCTGGCCGCCGGAAAGCTGGTGGGGAAAGCGGAAGCGGAACTGCGGGCCGAGGCCGACTTC
>DASQKT010000463.1:0-3747 GCA_035630415.1 Skermanella sp. | reverse complement strand
TGTTGCATGCATTGCGACAGCCGGCTCGGCATATGCCAACGACGAAGTGATGAAGCTGCAAAAGGACCCGAACAACTGGGCCATGCAGCTCGGCGACTATTCGGGCAAGCGCTATAGCCCGCTCGACCAGATCACCACGCAAAACGTCAAGAACCTGAAGGTCGACTGGAGCTTCTCCACCGGCGTCCTGCGCGGCCACGAAGGCGGCCCGCTGGTGATCGGCGACGTCATGTACGTCCACACGCCGTTCCCCAACCTCGTCTACGCCCTCTCGATCAAGGAGAAGGGCCGCATCCTCTGGAAGTACGAGCCGCGCCAGGACCCCAACGTGATCCCGGTGATGTGCTGCGACACCGTCAACCGCGGCGTGACCTATGCCGATGGCAAGATCTTCTTCGGCCAGGCCGACAACACGCTGGTAGCGCTCGACGCCAAGACCGGCGAAGAGGTGTGGAAGGTCAAGAACGGCGACGCCGGCAAGGGCGAGACGCTGACCGCCAACCCGGTGGTCGTCAAGGACAAGATCTTCGTCGGCATCTCCGGCGGCGAGTTCGGCGTGCGCGGCCATCTGACCGCCTACAACATCAAGGACGGCAAGCAGATCTGGCGGGCCTATTCGACCGGTCCCGACAAGGACGTCATGATCGACCCGCAGAAGACCACCATGCTCGGCAAGCCGATCGGCGACCGCGACCTGGGCGTCTCGACCTGGAACGGCGACGAGTGGAAGATCGGCGGCGGCACCACCTGGGGCTGGTACACCTACGATCCCGAACTGAACCTGATATATTATGGTACCGGCAACCCCGGCACCTGGAACCCGGCGCAACGCGCCAAGGACGGCAAGCGCGAAGGCAGCGACAACAAGTGGTCGATGTCGATCTTCGCCCGCGATGCCGACACGGGTGCTGTCAAGTGGGTGTTCCAGAAGACCCCGTTCGACGAGTGGGACTATGACGGCGTCAACGAGAACATCCTCGCCGACATCACCGTCAAGGGCAAGCCGGTCAAGGCCCTGGTCAACTTCGACCGCAACGGCTTCGCCTACACGCTCGACCGCGTGACCGGCGAGCTGCTGGTGGCCGAGAAGTACGACCCGACCGTCAACTGGGCGACCCATGTCGACATGAAGACCGGCCGTCCGGCCGTGGTCGACAAGTACAGCACCTTCGCCAACGGCGCCGACACCAACTCCGAAGGCGTCTGCCCGGCGGCCCTCGGTTCCAAGGACCAGCAGCCGGCGTCGTTCTCGCCCGATACCGGCATGTTCTATGTGCCGACCAACCACATCTGCATGGACTACGAGCCGTTCGAAGTCTCGTACAGCGCCGGCCAGCCCTATGTCGGGGCCACGCTGTCGATGTATCCGGCGCCGAACTCGCACGGCGGCATGGGCAACTTCATCGCCTTCGACGCCACCACCGGCAAGATCGTCTGGTCCAAGCCGGAAGCCTTCGCGGTGTGGAGCGGTGCTTTGACCACCAAGGGCGGTGTCGCCTTCTACGGCACGCTCGAAGGCTATCTGGTCGCGGTCGACATGAAGGACGGCAAGGAGCTGTACCGCTTCAAGACCCCGTCCGGCATCATCGGCAACATCAACACCTTCGTCGCAGGCGGCAAGCAGCACATCGCCGTGCTGTCAGGCATCGGCGGCTGGGCCGGCATCGGTCTGGCGGCTGGCCTGAACGATCCGCATGCGGGCCTGGGCGCCGTCGGCGCGCACGCTTCGCTCGGCCAGTACACCAACCTGGGCGGCGTGCTGACCGTCTTCACCCTGCCGGACTGACAGTCCTCTGAAAATGGGCAATCAGACCGCGCTTCCTCCAGGTAACCGGAGGGTGCGCGGTCTCAAGAAGACGATGATCTGACAAAACTCCCGGTGTTCCCGTCCCTCCGCGGGCGGGGACGCCGGCCTGCTTTACCGGATACTGAACGCCATGAACTTTTCCAGCCTTACGCGGGTCGTGACTGCCGGCGCCGCCTGTCTCTTCATCGCTGCCGGAACCCTCCACGCCCAGGAGGCCGAAAAAGAAACGGACCCCTACGACAAGCCCTACATCGTCGAAGACGGCAAGGTCGATCAGGGAACATACAACGGCTTTCGGCGCTATCACTCTTCCTGCCACGTCTGCCACGGGCCGGACGGCCTCGGCGGATCGTTCGCCCCTGCCCTGGTCGATTCGCTGAAGGTGCTCGACTACGACAAGTTCTCCGAGATCATCGCCAACGGCAAGGCCGAGAAGGGCGCCAGCGGCCAGCGCGTGATGCCGTCCTTCGGCACAGACCAGAACGTCATGCTGCATGTCGCCGATATCTACGGCTACCTGAAGGCGCGCTCCGACGGGAAGATCGATCGCGGCCGGCCCGAAAGAATCAAGAAGTGACGCTGATAGCGTCACGGAGGTCTGACCCATGCTGGCAAAATCCTGGATAATTGCGGCCGCCGCCTTCCTGACGGCCGGAGCGGCAGCCGTCGGCACGGCCGACGCGGCTGAATTCGTCAAGCCCGATGCGCTTCGCGTCTGCGCCGATCCCAACCTCCTGCCCTTCTCCAACGACAAGCTGGAAGGGTTCGAGAACAAGATCGCCGCGATGATCGGCGAGGAGTTGGGCGTTCCCGTCGTCTATACGTGGTGGCCGCAGACGATCGGCTTCGTCCGCAGCACGCTGCGCGCCCGCAAATGCGACATCGTCATGGGGGCGGCATCGGGCGAAGGCCTGATGCAGAACACCAATCCCTATTACCGGTCGGTCTATAGCCTCGTATACCGGGAAGGCGCCGGTCTCCAGGCCAAATCGGTCGGCGATCCGGCCCTGCGCGACCTGCGTTTCGGCATCGTCACCAAGACGCCCGGCGCCACTGTGGTGACCATGAACAAGATCACCAGGCTGGAGCCCTACGAACTCGACATCGACACCCGGCAGGACAACCCGGCCCGCCGCGCGATCGAGGACGTCGGAACGGGCAAGACCGACGCCACCGTCATCTGGGGTCCCATCGCCGGCTACTTCGCCTCGCTTCAGCCGACCAAGCTGGCGGTCGTCCCGCTGGTGGACGAGAAGGGCACCAGACTGGACTTCTCCATCACGATGGGCGTCCGGGGAGAGGAGCCGGAGTGGAAGCACTGGCTGAACGACTTCATCGCGCGCCGCCAGGGCGACATCGACGCGGTGCTGGCCCAGTACCATGTGCCGCTGCTGTCCTCCAATGGCAAGTTGCAGTCCGCCAGCGTAGCGCAGTGACGATCCGGCCGGCCGCCGCCCTGTTCGCGGCGGCCTTTCTTTTGGCGGTCTTGCTTCCTGGGCTGCCCTCCACCGGCTCCGCCGCCGAATACCGGATGTCGGACTACCGGTCGCCCACCCCGGCGGCCGTTCCCGGAGCCCGGACGGTCACGACCGCCGAGGTGGAGGAACTGGCGCGGAGCGGCGAGGCTGTCCTGATCGACGTCTACCCGGCCCCGCCTAGGCCCGCCGGCCTTCCCGCCGACTCCGTCTGGATACCGAAGGCGCGCGACACCATCCCCGGAGCGGTCTGGCTGCCCAATACCGGCTACGGAGCCCTGCCCGACGGCATCGAGGCGTATTTCCGCGACAACCTCCAACGCCTTACGGACGGCCGACTGGACCGTCCGCTGGTGTTCTTCTGCGAACCCGCCTGCTGGATGTCGTGGAATGCGGCGCTCCGGGCGATCGAATACGGCTACAGCGCGGTGCTTTACTACCCGGAAGGTGCGGCAGGCTGGGAAA
>DASQKT010000462.1:0-9552 GCA_035630415.1 Skermanella sp. | reverse complement strand
GACCAGGGCGTTGGCGAAGCGGGCACCGTCCATGTGAACGGGAAGGCCGTAGCTTCGGGCGACTTCGGCCAGTGCGGCGATTTCGTCCGGTGTATAGACGGTGCCGGCCTCGGTCGCCTGGGTCAGCGTCACTGCCGCCGGCTGGACGCTGTGGACGACGCCGACGCCCGCCTTCTCCAGCGTCGCCCGCAGCAGGGCGGGCGTCAGTTTGCCGCCGGCTCCGGGCAATCCCACCAGCTTGGCCCCGCCGGTGAACATCTCCGGAGCGCCGCACTCGTCGGTGTTGACGTGCGCCATCTCGTGGCAGTAGATCGCGCCGTAAGGCGGCGCCAGCGTAGCGAGGGCCAAGGCGTTGGCGGCGGAGCCGGTGGATACCGGGAAGACGGCGGCTTCGCGTTCGAACAGGGCCGAGATCTTCTCCGTCACGCGCGCCGTCAAGGGATCGGCGCCGTAGGACGGCATGGGGCCGCTGGTCGAGGCGGCGATCAGGGCTTCCAGAATTTCCGGCGCTGCGCCGGATACGTTGTCGCTGGTGAAATTCACGGGGCTGAGGTCCGGTGTTGCTGATAAGGTGTGATGACCGTCATTGTTGAGCGGTGGTCGGCCGTGGCATGGTCCGCTCCGAGTTGGGGGCGGTGGCCGATCCGGTGGTGACGCTGGATGTGACGGCTCCGGAGCGCGGATCGAGAATGTAGAGACGATCCCCCTGCCCGTCAGGCAGCCTTACCGTAAAGATCACGCGGTTGCCGGCGAGCACGACGTCCTCGATGCGGGCGCCGGCGCCAAGGTCCAGCGCGGTTTCGGCAATGCGGCCGGGCAACGGTGGGGGCGGCGGCGCTCCGGCTTCGGCCTGGCGTTCCGGGTCGGTGGCGCGCTTGTAGATTTCGTAACCGAGGAAGCCGAAACCTCCGATTATGAAGATGGCCATTATGGCAAGGAAAGTTTTGATTGCCCGCACGGTCGAGGTCCAGTCTGTTGAATATTTCTGATAGCGAAGACGAAATCGATGCCGGGGACCCTGATATCGAAGGACCCGAGACCGACGGGGAATCGCTGAGCTTGACCGTGGCCGAGGCCGATCGCGGCGAACGTCTGGATAAGCTGCTGGCCGGCGGGCTCGACGGCCTGTCTCGCTCCCGTATCCGCGCGTTGATCGATCAGGGCCGGGTCTCGTCCCTGGGCGCGACGATAACCGACGCATCCATGCGGGTCAAACCCGGCCAGACGTTCGCCATCGCGCTGCCGGAACCGGAAGCGGCCGAGCCCGAGCCGCAGGATATCCCGCTCGCCATCGTCTACGAGGACGACGACCTGCTGGTGATCGACAAGGCGGCCGGCATGGTCGTCCATCCCGCCGCCGGCAATGCCGACGGAACGCTGGTCAACGCCCTGCTCTGGCATTGCGGCGACCGGCTGTCCGGCATCGGCGGCGTCCGCCGGCCCGGCATCGTCCACCGGCTGGACAAGGATACCAGCGGGCTGATGGTGGTCGCCAAGAACGATCTGGCTCATGGAGCGCTCTCGGCGCAGTTCGCCGACCGGTCGCTCAGCCGGACGTATCGGGCCGTCGTGTTCGGCGTGCCCTCCCCGACCAGGGGCGAGATAGAAGGCAATATCGGACGCAGTTCCTCGGACCGGAAGAAGATGGCGGTAGTATCGGGTGGAAAACCGGCACTTACCCGCTACCGTGTGTTGCAAGCCTTCGGAATCGCGGCGGCTTTGGTGGAATGCGAGCTGGCGACGGGGCGCACACACCAGATTCGAGTGCATATGACTCATGTCGGACATCCCTTGGTCGGAGATCCAGTCTATGGTAGCCGCAGAAGTGGTGGACCGGGGGGCCGGAGACTTGCGGGAAATACGGTGGGGAATGCCGGGCAGCGTCTTGTCACGGAACAGGTCAGGGACGCTCTTGTTGGTTTTCCACGTCAGGCCCTGCATGCCGTGGCGATCAGGTTCAACCACCCGAGAGACGGCCGGCAAATGCGGTTCGAATCGGATTTGCCGTTGGACATCCAAGCTTTAATCGGAAGCTTGGAATCGATTTAAAACTATGACTGAGCCAGGGGCTGGGGTATTATGGCTGATATGGCCGAATCCTTATTTCCAGGTTGGTTTCCGTGGCGGTCGGAGCCGGACAACTCAGGGGATTACAGACAACCGCCCGAAGAAGAGAGGGGCAAGTAAAGCATGTCGAACACTCCCAGCGTTCCAGTTATCAGTTCGGAAGGCAACCTGTCCCGGTATCTTCAGGAAATCCGCAAGTTTCCGATGCTGGAGCCGCAACAGGAATTCATGCTGGCCAAGTCCTGGCGTGAACATGGCGATACTGAAGCAGCACACAAGCTGGTCACCAGCCATCTGCGCCTCGTCGCCAAGATCGCCATGGGCTACAGGGGCTACGGCCTGCCGCTGTCGGAACTGATTTCCGAAGGCAATGTCGGGATGATGCAGGCGGTCAAGCGATTCGATCCGGACCGGGGTTTCCGTCTGGCGACATACGCGATGTGGTGGATCAGGGCCGCGATCCAGGAATACATCCTGCACAGCTGGTCCCTGGTGAAGATGGGAACGACGGCGGCGCAGAAGAAGCTGTTCTTCAACCTGCGCAAGCTGAAGGGCCAGATGCAGGCGATCGACGAGGGCGACCTGTCGCCGGAGCACGTGACCCAGATCGCGACCAAGCTGGACGTGCCGGAGCAGGACGTGGTCAGCATGAACCGCCGTCTCGCCAGCCCCGACCACTCGCTCAACGCGCCGCTGCGCGCCGACAGCGAGGGGGAATGGCAGGACTGGCTGGTGGACGAGCAGGAAACGCAGGAGATTTCCCTGGCGGAGCGGGAGGAACTCGGCAAGCGCCGTGCCCTGCTGAAGAGCGCCATGACCAACCTGAACGAGCGCGAGCGCCATATCCTGACCGAGCGCCGGCTGAAGGACGAGCCGACGACCTTGGAAGACCTGTCGCAGCATTACGGCATCAGCCGCGAGCGCGTGCGCCAGATCGAGGTCAGGGCGTTCGAGAAACTTCAGAAGAACATCAAGAACGCCGCGATCGAGCAGCGTCTGGCGCAGTAGGCACCACTAGTCAGACGAACGCAAACAGGGAAACCGGGGCCGGCGGGACGCTATGCGTCCTTGACCTCCTCGACGATGCCGTTGACCTCGGTTCCCCACAGGGCGATCAGTTCCCCCTGCTCCTCGATCCGCTTGGCGATGCGGGCCTCGGCGCGCAGGATGATCCAGCCCGCCACCGCCGGGGGGATGCCATAATAGAGGGTCCAGCCCAATCCGGCGGCGCCGTACATCACCAGCCACGCGAACGGGTCGGTCAGTATTCTGGTCAGGGCCGTCATGGAATGGCCGGCTTGCCACAGGCTGATCGTGAAGGCGAACACCCCGGCGAAGTTCAGTCCGCCCACGGTCATCGGCGCGGTCTTGTCGGGATCGCGGTCCACCACATAGGCGACGACGGTCGGTATCATGCCGACGGCGATCAGAACAGTGGTCGGCAGGAAGATCAGCCCGATCGGCATCAGGATCAGCAGCATGGTCACCATGCCGCTCGACGAACTCTTACGTTTCTTGCGGGTGGCGCCTGCCCTGCTCATCGCAGCACCAGCCGGTAAAGGACGATCCCGGCAAACACCAGCGTCGCCACTATGCTGGAAACGACGGCCGCAATCTGCCGTCCCGATGTCTCCGCGATCTCCTCGCGGTCGGCGATCTCGAGCCTCAACTTGTCCACCTCACGCTTCGCGAGCTGGAACTGGCGCCGGGCCTTGGTGAACTCGATCTCGTCCTTGCGGATGGCGGCCGGATCGTCGATCAGCGTCAGCAGGGCGCCCAGATTGCCCTCATACGACATCTTCAGGGCTTCGTTCCGAAGCCTCTCGCGTTGGCTCCGGCTGTGGAACCGTTCGATCGCCGGCCCCATCAGTTCGACCATCCAGGCACATAGATTGGGCAGGCTGACCGGACCGAACCGCTTCTGGACATCGGCCAGCACGTTCAGCAGGGCCGAAATCCGGCGCAGATCCTCGCCGCCAGGGGTCGTCAACACGATCAGCCGCTCATCGAGCTTGCGGTATCGGGCGATCAGGAAGGCGGCCATGTGCCTGTCCATCGGCTCACGCGGGCGCCCCGGCTGGCCAGCCACCTCCTCCAGCGCCGACAGGAGTTCGTTGCCGCTGGTCACCATGTAGTTGCGGATCAGGGCGCTGTAGCAAGGCATCATCGGGTTGAGTTCATACAGGACCCGCTCGATCCCGTAACCCGATCCCAATCGCTCCAGCTGGGTGCGCAACCCGTCGAAAGCCTGGACCAGCGGCACATGCTCCGCCTTGAACTCGGCCTGCATGTTGACCCAGAAGCTCGGCAACTGGGCTGAAATCGCTTCCCCCAGCGCCTGATACCCGTCGTTCCGGACGAAGGCGTCGGCCAGCGCCGCCCCGAAGCCGTCCACCATCACCGATTTCTGCTTATACCGGATCGGTCCGCTCGGGTCGAGCGCCAGGCAGACGCGGGCGACCAGCCGCTCCTCGAAGTTGGCTCCCTTGCCCGACGCTCCGGCGGTATCGACGGCCGTCGCCACCGCCTCGGCCCGCGCTTCGTCACCCAGGCTGCGCCGCAGCCAGCGGTCCAGTTCGCCAGTCTCGATCAACGGAGTCGCCGCAGCCGTATTGCGGGCGAAGGCCCGCGCCAGTTGCCGGCAATGCCAGTACTGCGCGCCCGACAGTTCGAAGGGCCGGGAAGCCCTGCGCGGCACTTGCGGCTGCCGGGGGCTCAACCGGCGTCCGCTCAGCCACAGGTCCAGATCGTTCAGCGTCCACCGCTGTTTCGGATCGTCGGCCAGCATGCCGCGCAGCGGCTCCATCAGCGCCAGGGAGATGCGGGAGGTGCCGACCAGCGCCGGGTAGGTTCCCCGGTCGATCTTGGCCTGAAGCATCGCCTCGTCGTCCAGGTGCCGGACGGGATTGCGGCCCATGAACAGCAGCAGGATGGTGATGCCCAGGGCATAGAGATCGTCGGCCGTGGACCCGACGCCCCGCCCCGATGGCTGAGCCATCGCCCGCTCGGTCGTCAGCAGCAGCGGCGCCTGACCGAAGGAGGTTATGGCGGAAACGCACTCCCCCAGCATGATGCCGCTGGTGCCCTGGTCGCGCAGGAAGATGTTGGCCGGCTGGATATCGCCATGCACGATGCCACGGCTCGCCAGCTCCCGCAGGGCGGAGGCCAGCGGCTGGATCACCGCGCGGGTGATCTGCTCCTCCGTCATCTGCTCCCGCGTGTCGTTCAGGCTGTTCATCAGCCGCCGCCCGCCGGGATTTTCCAGGATGAAGACGATCCGCTTCATGCCGTCGACCGGCCAGTCGACGATGCCCCACTCGATCATGCGCATCAGCGCCACATGCTCGATCCCGCGGATGCCCGACAGCAGGTCCATGCGGGGCGGCACGCCCACGGTGCCGACGCGGGCGAAGACATCCACCTTGCGGTCGCGGAGCGCGCGCACGGCAAAGGCAGCACCTCCCGGTCCGTCGAGCGACGGCAGCGGGGTTCCAGGCAGGATCTCGTAGCGGCCAGCCAGATTGACCGGCTCGAAACTGCGGCCGGAGGGGGCGGATGCTGAAGCGGCTGTCGCCATCGGTACGGCGCTGTCCCCGCGTTATGAAACGACCCCGCCACCCTGCCACCCGGACGGATAACGAACCGTTAAACTCCCGCACTGGAGCCACACGGGCGCACGAAGCCGGACTGCCGCCCAGCCACCACAAAGACGCAACAAAAATCCATCAATGACGTTTAATGTCACCGTTTTGTCGAATCCAGGCGGCTACGGTGCGGTGTTGCATCCGGCGATGCCAATCTGACAGGTTAAGCGATCGAAATTCCGCGTCGAAGCGGCAGTCCAGCGTCGCGACATGTGCGCGCCCAATAAACCGGAGGCACCGAGTAACCATGGTACAGCGCACAGACGGCAAATTCCCGGCCACAGGCACGAGCCGCCGCCGGTTCCTGGCCCAATTCCTGGCCGGTACCTCGGCCTTGGCGCTCGCGTCGGCGTTCGCCGGTGCGGCCCCCTTGTCCTCCGCTTTTGCGCAGGCGCCCGCCCCTAAGCGCGGCGGCTCGCTGAAGGTCGCGGTGCCGGCGGCCACGACGATCGATCCGGTCAAGCTGAACAGCTCCGGCGGTATCGCCATCGTGCAGCAGGCCGCCGAATACCTGGTCTACGCCGAACCCGACCTGACGCTCCGTCCTGTTTTGGCGACCTCGTGGGAGCCGTCGGAAGGCGGCAAGGTCTGGACCTTCGCGCTTCGGCAGGGCGTCAAGTTCCACGACGGCCGCCCGATGACCGCCGACGACGTGGTCGCCAGCTTCCAGCGTCTTGTCGATCCGGCCAACGCGTCGCCCGCCGCCGGAGCCATGCCGTTCCTGAAGAAGGAAGGCGTCGCCAAGGTCGATCAATACACCGTCCGCTTCACGCTGGACCGCCCGATCGGCACCTTCCCCAATTTTACCCATACCTACAACTGCGTGATCCTGCCCGCCGACTATGCCGGCAACTTCGCGGAGAAGCCGATCGGCACCGGTCCGTTCAAGCTGGTCTCCTACCGCCCGCAGGAAGGCGCCACGTTCGAGCGCAATCCCGACTACTGGGATGCGCCCAAGCCCTATCTGGACCGGCTGGAGATCCAGACCTTTGAATCCCCCCAGCCGATGGTGCTGGCGCTCCAGTCCGGCGACGTTCAGGTCGTCCAGCAGCTCAGCTATATCGACGCCCAGGGGGTACGCAATGCTCCCGGCATCGCCCTGATCCAGGCCGACGCCGCCGATCACCGGCAGCTTTGCATGCGGACCGACACCAAGCCGTTCGACGACAAGCGGGTGCGTCAGGCGGTCGCCCTGTGCTTCGACCGCCCGACCATGGTGCGCGGCCTGCTCGGCGGCCTCGCCGATGTCGCGAACGACCACCCCATCGCTCCGATCTACCCGGAAAAGATCGAGATCGCCCAGCGGCAGGCCAATGTCCAGCAGGCCCAGCAACTACTTGCGGCGGCGGGCTATCCGCAGGGCTTCCCGATCGACCTCTATACCCACCAGTATCTGGAACTGCCGCAGTTCGCGGCGCTGGCCCAGCAGATGCTCGCCCCCGCCGGGATCAAGGTCAATCTGAAGGTCGAGCCGACCAACCTGTACTACAATCACTGGACGGAGGTGAGCTTCGGCCTGACCGACTGGACCAGCCGGCCTGTCGCTGCCCAGATCCTGGCCCAGAGCTTCCGCAGCACGGCGGAGTGGAACGCTGCCCACTGGAAGAACCCGCAGTTCGACGAAATGCTCGCCAAGTTCGAAGCGGAGCCCGATGTCGAAACCCGCAGCAAGATCGGCAACGACATGGCGGCACTGCTGAACGACGAGGCTCCCGCCGTCATCGCCTATTTCAACAAGAACCTGCGCGCTTCCCGCTCCACCGTGAAGAACCTGACCGGCAGCATGTCCAACTATCTCGACCTCACTCAGGTCTGGGTCGAAGCCTGAGATGGTGCGCTTCGTCGGCCGCCGGGTGCTGCTGCTCGCCTTCACGCTGGCGGTGGCCTCGGTGCTGATCTTCGCGATCACCAACGTCCTGCCGGGCGATGTCGCCCGGATCATCCTCGGCCCCTTCGCCCCGCAGGACGCCGTCACGCGGCTGAACGCAGAGCTGGGGACCGACAGGCCGGTGGTGATCCGCTACGCCGAATGGCTGGCCGGCGTGGCGCAGGGAGATTGGGGGCGGTCCTATGCGTTCAACACCGCCGTCTTCCCCTTGGTGCTGGAGCGCCTGGGTCGCTCGCTGCTGCTGGCCGGCAGCGGCCTTGCCGTCCTGGTACCGCTCGCCATCGCGTCCGGGGTGGCGGCGGCCCGGCGCGAGGGCGGGCTGTTCGACCGCGTCCTGTCCACCGTCAGCCTTGCCGTCGGCGCCTTGCCGGAATTCGTTACCGGCGTCTTCCTGATCCTGGTCTTCGGGATCTGGCTGGCGGTTTTGCCGATCCAGGCGCTGCCGCCCGAGGGGGCCGGACCGCTGACCGTCGCGGCACATCTCGTCCTTCCCGTCGGCTGCCTCGTGCTCCTGCTGTTCGCCTATCTGTTCCGGATGACGCGGGCGAGCATGATCGAGGCGCTGGCCGCCGATTACACCCGCACCGCCACGCTCAAGGGGCTGCCGCCCCGTACCGTCATCTGGCGCCACGTCCTGCGGAACGCCCTGTTGCCGACCGTGACCGTGATCGGCGCGCAGATCGGCTGGCTGGTCGGCGGTCTGGTCGTCGTGGAAACCCTGTTCAAATACCCCGGCATCGGCAGCCTGATCCACTTCGCCGCGACCAACAAGGACATCCCCCTGCTGGTCGGCTGCTCGCTTGCCATCACCTTCGTATTCGCGCTCGGCAACCTTGCCGCCGATGTGCTCTACGCCGTCCTCAACCCACGGGTACGCCATGGCCGAAACGCTCATTGACGGCCGGCGCGGCTCGCGTTCCAGCAAACGCCGCTTCACGCCGGCGCGCGGGACCATCCCGCTCGCCATCGGTCTGGCGATGGTGCTGGTCTGGATCGCGGCATCGATCGGCGCTCCCTGGTTCGCGCCCTACCCGCCGGCGGAAATCGACTTCCTGGCGATCTCCCAGCCGCCTTCCGCCGCGCACTGGTTCGGCACCGACCAACTCGGCCGCGACATGCTGAGCCGGGTCATGCATGGCGGGACCTATGTCCTGACCATAGCGCCCGCCGCGACCTTGCTGGGCCTGGTCCTGGGCGCCGCGATCGGGCTGGTTACCGCATGGTTCGGATCGTGGGTGGACGAGGTCGTGATGCGGGTGCTCGACGCCGTCATGGCCTTCCCGATCGTCATCCTGGCGATGCTGGCCCTGACCTTCCTGGGAGCGGGGACCGGCAACGTGATCCTGGTCATCGGCCTCGTCTTCGCGCCGCTGATCGCCCGCACCGTCCGGGCGGCAGCATTGGTCGAAGCCCGCAAGGAATACGTCCAGGCGGCCCAACTTCGCGGCGAAGGGTCCCTTTACATCATGGCGGTCGAGTTGCTGCCCAACGTGCGCGGGCCGCTGATCGTAGAAGGCACCGTCCGGCTCGGCTACGCCGTCTTCACCTCCGCGACGCTGGGCTTCCTGGGCCTCGGCGTTCAGCCCCCTACCCCTGACTGGGGCCTGATGGTCAGCGAGAACCAAGCTCTCCTCACCACGGCCCCCTGGACCGTCCTGTTCCCCGCACTCGGCATCGCCTGGGTCGTGGTCGCCATTGGGCTGGCCGCTGACGGGCTTAAGGAATATCTGGAGCCGTGACAGCGCCCCTGCTCGAACTCGACAACGTCACCATCAGCTATCAGCGCCGGCGCGATCTGGTCGATGCCGTCCGTAACGTCTCGCTGGTCGTCCAGGCGGGCGAGGCCTATGGCCTTGTCGGAGAATCCGGCTGCGGCAAGTCGGCCCTGGCCATGGCCGTGCTCCGCCACCTGCCCAGAAACGGGCTGCTGACCTCCGGCCACGTGCTGTTCGA
>DASQKT010000461.1:0-2181 GCA_035630415.1 Skermanella sp. | reverse complement strand
GCTGAACTATAGCACTGGCTACATGTTTTGCACTCGGCAACATCAGCCGGAAGACGGCATTGTATCGGGGAGCAATCAGGGGCAATCAATGGACACATGGGCAACGACTAAACCGGACAAGGACCACCAAGCCGGCGACGGGCTGACCGGCTGGCGCCGGGAGCGGGGCGCCGCGCCGCTGGGAGAGGTCAACCGGAGCATCCTGGTGCCGCGCTCCGGTCCGGGCATGCGGAAGTTCGCGGCGTTCCTCGGCCCCGGCTACCTCGTCGCGGTCGGCTACATGGACCCCGGCAACTGGGCGACCTCGATCGCGGGCGGCTCCAGGTTCGGCTACACGCTGCTGGTCGTGGCGCTCATTTCCAACATCATGGCGATCGTCCTGCAATCGCTGTGCGCGCGCCTTGCCATCGGATCGGGACGCGACTTGGCGCAGGCCTGCCGCGACGCCTATCCCAAGCCCGTCGCCTTCGTGCTCTGGTTTCTTGCCGAACTTGCGATCGTGGCGACCGACCTTGCGGAGGTGATCGGAACGGCGATCGGCCTCAACCTGCTGTTCGGCATCCCGCTGGAAATCGGCGTCCTGATCACGGCGCTCGACGTCTTCCTGATCCTCTACCTGCAAAAGCTCGGCTTCCGCTATCTGGAAGCCCTGATCGTGACGCTGCTCGGCGTCATCACCGTGTGCTTCGGCGTGCAGGTAGCCCTTGCCGATCCGCAATGGGGCGAGGTGATCCGCGGTTTCGCGCCGACGACGGAGATCGTCACCAACCCCGAAATGCTGTACCTGGCGCTCGGCATCCTGGGCGCCACGGTGATGCCCCACAACCTCTACCTCCACTCCGCGATCGTCCAGACCAGGGCCTATGGCGAAACGCTCGGCGAGAAGCGGCAGGCCCTGAAATACGCCACCATCGATTCGACGGTGGCGCTGATGTTCGCCCTGCTGATCAACGCGTCGATCCTGATCCTGGCCGCTTCGGCGTTCCACGGCACGGGCCGGACCGAGATCGCGGAGATCGGCGAGGCTCACGGTCTCCTGGCGCCGCTGCTCGGCTCCGCCTTCGCCCCGACTCTGTTCGGCATCGCCCTGCTCTGCTGCGGCCTGAACTCGACCGTCACGGCGACGCTTGCGGGGCAGGCGGTGATGGAGGGCTTCCTGGAGATCCGGCTGGCGCCGTGGGTACGGCGGCTGGTCACCCGCCTTGTCGCGATCGTCCCCGCCGCCGGCGTGACGATCTGGTACGGCGATTCCGGCACGGCGCAGCTCCTCATCCTCAGTCAGGTCATCCTGAGCCTGCAACTGTCGTTCGCCGTGATCCCGCTCGTGACGTTCACGTCGAGCCGAGCCAAGATGGGAGCGCTGGTCGCGCCCAAATGGCTCGTGATCTTCGCCAGCGTAATCGCCGCCGTCATCGTCGCCCTCAACGTCAAGCTGCTGGTCGATTTCGCGCTCGGATGAGGCGTCCACAGAGGTTCCGTTGACTCTAATCGTCGGGCGGCGGCAGGTACGGCATTCTACACCTCATCTGACTGGCAAGCCTCCTTCAGGCCAAACGGCTGCGGAATCACCCGCAGCCGTTTTTGCATTTCAAGTCGCCGGTTTTGGATCTTCCATGAAGCCGGCGAAAGACTATGATCCGAAATAACCGAAGGCTGGACAGGTCCAGTCAGCGGATTGTTCTCGCCGGCTGAAGACACGGAACGCCGTGAATTCCGGTTCCCGCCGATGATTTTAAAAAGATATGTCCTGGGATAGTCCTGGCCTTCGCAAGGAGGCTTGAGGGCGAGCTTTCTCAGCGCTGTCCTTTTTGAACACCGTTAATCAAGAAATATTGGAGGAAGCATGCCCCACACCAACTCCTACGCGATCGGCCTGGAGAAGAATCCGGCGAACTATGCCCCGCTGTCTCCCACCGGCTTCATCGAACGGGCGGCCCGCGTCTATCCCGACCGCATCGCTATGATTCATGGCGACTGGCAGGCGACCTGGAAGGAAACGTACCGCCGCTGCCGCCGGTTGGCCTCGGCCCTGACCTTGCGCGGCATCGGCAAAGGCGACACCGTGGCGCTGATGGCGCCCAACGTGCCGGCCATTTATGAGGCTCACTTCGGTGTGCCGATGATCGGGGCGGTGCTCAATACCCTCAATACCCGGCTGGATCCGGAAGCCATCGCGTTCCA
>DASQKT010000460.1:0-3396 GCA_035630415.1 Skermanella sp. | reverse complement strand
CCTACAAAAGCCAGATCGACCAGTTGCACGAGCTTTTCGACGACGTGCTGCGTGAACCCGCGACGCCTGCCATGGACGATCTGCAAAACCGGCTGTCGGGACAGATGGCGGGGAACGACAACTACCGGCGCGGCTGGCTGCGCTCCCCCTTCGCCCGGATGGCGGCGGCGGTCGTGCTGCTTCTGGCCGGTGGAACCGGCGGGTGGGTGCTGCGCGATCCGGAACCGACAGTGGTCGAAAAACAGCAGCCGCCGCTCCAGAGCTTCGCCCAGGAAGCTGTTCAGGCCCATACCTTCTACGCTTCGGACAATCGTTTCGCAGTCGAAATGGGTGGTGAGGACCGGGGTGCGCTGGATAGCTGGCTGTCGGAACGGCTGGGACGCCGGATCTTTGGCCCCGACCTGTCTGGCGCCGGTTTCCGGCTGATCGGCGGACGCTCGCTGCCGACCGCGACGGGCGTCGGTGCCCAGTACATGTACGAGAACGACGGCAAGCGCCGCCTGACGCTGTTCGTCGGCACGCCGAAGGCCGGGCAGGAAGCGGCTTTCAGCTTCGTCCAGAAGGGCGACGTGTCGATGTTCTACTGGGTCGAGGGCTCGATCGCCTATGCGCTGATCGGCCGGCTGGACCGCGACCAGTTGATGAACATCACACAGACCGTCTACCGCGAGTTGAAGATCCGCAACGTCCCGCCGGCTCCTCCCCCTGCCGCACCGCCGCCGCCCGAAGCCGCGAAGCAGGCGCCGGCTGCCCAACCGGTCGGGGATATTAAGCGGAAGGACATGTAACCTATGGCCGATGCAACCAACTTGCTTGACTGCGGTGATTTGACACAATAGGCTCCGGTTCATCGCTCGAGTTGAGCAGGCGAGGCAATAAGAAAGAGGGCCGCACCAAGCGGCCCTCATCTTTTTTGGCCCCATCATTTTTGGGGAGGAAAAACGGCGCAATGGCCGACAGCCCATTTCTGAAGTTCGATACGCTGAGCCTGCACGCCGGACAGCAGCCCGATCCCACGACAGGCGCCCGCGCCGTCCCGCTTTACCAGACGACTTCCTACGTTTTCCGCGATACCGACCATGCGGCGGCTCTGTTCAACCTGGAGCGCCCCGGTCACATCTACAGCCGGATCTCCAACCCGACCGTTGCGGTGCTGGAAGAGCGGATCGCGGCGCTGGAAGGCGGCGTCGGCGCCGTCTGCACCGCCAGCGGACAGGCGGCACTGCACCTTGCCATCGTCACGCTGATGGGCGTCGGCGGGCACATCGTCGCGTCCAAGGCCATCTATGGCGGCAGCCACAACCTGTTCACCCACACCCTGCCCCGCTTCGGCATCACGACCAGCTTCGTCGATCCGCACGATACTGCGGCATTCGGCGCCGCGATCAGGCCGGAAACCCGGCTGGTCTTTGCCGAGGTGATCGGCAATCCCGGCCTGGAGGTGCTGGACCTGCCGGCAGTCGCCGGGATCGCGCATGCGGCCGGAGTGCCGCTGATGATCGACAGCACCTTCACGACGCCGTACCTGTGCCGGCCGTTCGATCATGGTGCCGACATCGTCATGCATTCGGCGACCAAGTGGCTGGGCGGGCACGGCGTCGCCATCGGCGGCGTTGTCGTGGACGGCGGCGGGTTCGACTGGGAGAGTTCGGGCAAGTTCCCGACGCTGACGGAGCCCTATGCCGGCTATCACGGCATCGACTTCGCCGAAGAGTTCGGCCCTGCGGCCTTCATTATGCGGGCACGGGCCGAGGGTCTGCGCGACTTCGGCGCCTGCATGAGCCCGACCAACGCCTTCCAGATTCTTCAAGGCGTCGAGACGCTGCCGCTGCGGATGCGTGCCCATGTGGACAATGCCCGGCGGGTGTCGCAGTTCCTGGCGGAGTCCGATGCTGTCGCCTGGGTCCGCCATCCCGACCTGCCCGGCCATCCGGACCATGAATTGGCGAAGCGACTGCTGCCCAACGGCGCCGGGTCGATCGTCACATTCGGCATCAAGGGTGGGCGCGACGCGGGGCGGCGGTTCATCGAGGCGCTTCGGCTGTTCTCCCATCTCGCCAATGTCGGCGACGCCAAGTCGCTGGTGATCCATCCCGCCAGCACGACGCACCAGCAGATGGATGCACAGGCGCTGGCCGATGCCGGAATCGGCGAAGAAATGATCCGCCTGTCGGTCGGGCTGGAAGATGCCGGCGACCTGATCACGGATCTTCGGCAGGCGCTTCGCGCCTCGCAGAAGGGTTGACCGGCTATGGAATTGACCGTTTCCGGCAACGCCGTATTCGCTTCCACTGGCGGGAAGGCGCTTGACCGCGATTTGCCGTTGACCGTGCTGATCCATGGCGCCGGCATGGATCATTCCGTCTGGAGCCTTCAGACGCGCTATCTTGCCCATCACGGGCGTTCGGTGCTTGCGGTCGATCTGCCCGGCCATGGGCGCTCCTGCGGGGAGCCTCTGGCAACGATCGAGGCGCTGGCCGACTGGGTGCCGAAGCTGATCGACGCGGCGGGGTTCGAACAGGCGGCGCTGGTCGGCCACTCGATGGGAGCGATCACGGCGCTGGAGGCCGCGACGCGGCACCCGGAGCGGGTGCGGGCGCTGGCACTGCTCGGCGTCGCGGAGCGGATGCCAGTCCATCCGGACCTGCTGGCTTCGGCAGCGGCCAACGACTACAAGGCCATCGCGATGGTGATCGGCTGGGGCTTCGGCACCCATCGCGGCGCTTCTGCGGCTCCCGGAATGTGGCAGATCGGTACGGGGCTGAAGCTGATGCGGCAGGCGCGTCCGGGGGTGCTCGCCAACGATCTGGCAGCCTGCGACGCCTGGAAAGGGGTGCCGGACATCCGGTGTCCGACGACCCTGATCCTGGGAATTGCCGACAAGATGACCCCGGCCAAAGCCGGCCGGGCGCTGGCTGGCAAGATTCCGGGGGCGCGAACCGTCGTTCTGAACGGCTCCGGTCATATGATGATGGTCGAGGAACCGGATGCCGTTACGGATGCGCTGATTACGGCGATATGAGGCGCAGCAGGGCGATAGCGGCGACTCCGGTCGCCATCGCGGCCAGGAAGTTGCCGCTCAGCCGGGCCACCGCCAGTGTAAGCAAACCGGCGATCCAGCCCGCCGGGCCGGAGTTCAGCACCAGCGGCGCGCAGAGGGCGGCGAAGACGGCGCCGGGGATTTGGCCCAGCCAGACCTCCAGGAAGCGTGACGGGCGCATGCGCTGGATCAGCCAGAAGCCGCCGGCGCGGGTGGCGTAGGTCGCCAAACCCATCAAGGCGATGACGGCGATGCCTTGGTAGTCACCGGACATGGCGCCACGCTCCTACCAGACTGCCGGCCAATGCGCCGCCCAGGATGTACCATGTTCCGGGTACGTAACGTTCCATGACCAG
>DASQKT010000459.1:0-3481 GCA_035630415.1 Skermanella sp. | reverse complement strand
CCATGATAGGCCGCATCGAACCGGATCAGCGTGACAAATAGGCGAATGTCGGTTTCCGTAAGACGGTCACCGAACAGGAATGCTTTTCCAGACAAGCGCTGTTCCAGCTCATCGAGCATGCCGAACACATCCCGGAAAGCCTCTTCATAAGCTTCCTGGGTCGTCGCAAAACCTGCCCGGTAGACGCCGTTGTTCAAGCGCGGGTAGATCCTGTCATTGAGCGCATCGATCTCCGACCGCAGATCTTCAGGGTAGAGGTCGATTGTATTATCGGCGAGCGTTCCGAAACCGGCGTTCAGCATGCGCACGATGTCGGCGGACTCGTTGTTGACGATCGTCCGCCGATGCTTGTCCCACAGCACTGGAACCGTGGCACGCCCTGTGAACGCCGGATCCACCTGTGTGTAGATTTCATGGAGATAGCTGGCACCATTGTGGGGGTCCCGGTTCGAACCGGGATAGTCGCCGAACCGCCAACCCTGATCGGTCAACGCGGGCTCGACCACCGAGACGGAGATCGCCTCCTCAAGTCCCTTCATCTGGCGCGCGATCAGCGTGCGCGAAGCCCAGGGGCAAATGAGGGCGACATAGAGATGATAGCGTCCGGCTTCGGACCGGAATCCAGCTTCGCCGGTCGGACCCGGACCGCCATCCGGCGTGATCCAGTTGCGGAAGCTCGATGTTTGTCGGACGAAGCCGCCCCTGGCGTCCTTCGCCTGGACCGGCTGCCAGTCGGCTACCCATTTGCCGTTCACGAGCATGGCGTGTTCTCCTCAGTCCTGTACCAACCGGCAAAGACTTTGATCTGACTTGAAGTATTAACGGGGGAGGCTGTTTTCCGCGGTCAGCGCGGCCGCGATGAAGGCTTGCGCCAGTGCTGCACCCTCTGGCGAAATCGTATGCCCCAGACCAGGAAAGAGCCGGCTTGCGGCGGTAAGTCCGAAAGCGCGCAGGGTCGCGGCAGCCTGGACAGTCTCCGTTGCCGGGACCACGCTGTCAGAGACGCCATGGATCAGAAGCATTTTCGTTCCGCGGGAGGGCTCGAATGGCGATGGCGACGCAAGGCGGCCTGAGAAGGCAATGCCCGCGGCGATGGGCCAGCGACCCGAGACCACCGCATCGAGAAGCATCATCGAGCCCTGCGAGAAGCCAACGAACACAACCCGGTCGAGGCGATCCTCGAAGCCATGGCGTTCTATCTGCATGCGGATGACGCGGTCAAAATCCTGTCGCGCCGCCTCAATTCGCTGGGAACGGTTCCGATCCGTCACCCCTGCGATGCTGAACCATTGCCGTCCGTGGCCGCCCTCGAAGGCGAAGGGCGCATCGGGCGCGACGAACACGACGCCCGGCAGAGACGGACGCCAGGCGTCCGTTAGCGCCATCATGTTCTGGCCGTTGCTGCCGACCCCGTGCAACAGGATGACAAGGGCGTCGGCGTGGCTGTGGAGTTTCATCTCACCGTGCTCCAAGGTCAGCGGGTTACCAGGGTGATGGACGTGCCCCAGGGATCATGCAGCGACAGGCGCGCCGGGCTGGCTTCGGCAACCTGCTCCGGCGTCAGGCGGGAGCGCACGGCCTCAAACACGCCCGCGTCGGCGACGAGTTCGACGTTCGCCAGTCCGGTCACGGGTTGCGACCGTACAGGAGCGCCGCGACTGTTCCAGGTGTTGGTCGCGATGTGGTGGTGGTAGCCCCCCGATGAGAGAAACGTTGCCCCAGGATAGCGACAGACCACGTCAAGTCCGAGCAGCCCGGCATAGAAGGCCTCAGCCGCCTCGAGAGCGCCGACCTGCAGATGGACATGGCCGACGCACGAGCCTCCCGGCAGGCCCGACCAGGCACGGGTCGGAACCGTCGTCGCGAGACTGCTGAGATCGAGCGCCCGCGTGTCCATCTCGACCAGGCCATCCTGCCAAATCCAAGTCTCGCTTGGCCGGTCGCAGTAGACCTCGATGCCGTTGCCTTCCGGATCGGCAAGATAGATCGCCTCGCTGACGAGGTGATCCGACGCGCCGTGGAGGGGAACGCGCTGGTCGACCGTGTGGCGCAGCCATTGTGCCAGATCTCTCCGGGAGGGCACCAGGAAGGCGGTGTGGAACAGACCCGCGGCCCGGCGGCTTGCGAGCGGGGCAGCTGGATCATGGCACAATTCCAGAAGCACCGTTGTGCCGACCCCAAGGCGGACGAGGCCGGCGCCGGTCTCGACCGGCGTGATCCCGATCACCTGCTGATAGAAGCGGCTGACCGTGTCGAGATCCCGCACGGTCAGGGCGACCGTGCCGATCCGCACTGGAGCGCCGGCCGATGTGACGCCGGCGGGGATGGGACGGGCTGCAAGGCCTTCCGCCGGGACAGCTTCGGACGTGGTCATGAGCGTGAACCTCGTGGGTATGAGTGCTGTCGGGATCAGCGGTGGACGGCGTGGCGGGCAGCGCCCGGAGTCGGCCGCAGCGCGTAGGCGCCATCGCCGATCAGGGCGACCGCGAGCAGGCCGACGATCCACAGGGCGGGGAATTCCCAGCCGCCGTTCGGGTTGGTGAAGAAGAAGCCGGCGGATCCATGCACGGTGAAGATCGCGCCGAGCAGAACCGGCGTGAGCGCCAGAGCCACGATGCGGCTGTAGATGCCGGCGATCAGGGCAAGGCCACCGACGACCTCGGCGAGGATCACGAGATAGGCTAAGGGGCCGGGCAGCCCAAGACTGCCGAAGAACTGGGCGGTGCCGGCGGGTGTGAAGACGAACAGCTTCAGGCCGGCATGGGCCAGGAATAGAGCGCCAAGGGCCACGCGGAGCACGGTGGCGGCATAGGGAGCGGTGCGGGTATCGATCATGGAAGGTCTCCAGTGGATGGGTCCCCCTGATATGCCTTTTGTCGCTTGAATTGATAATCCGGTCGGCTTGATTAACACTTCACACCAGTGGAGTGAGATCGATGCTTGACCAGATCACCGGAATCCAGGTCTTCGCGCGGGTAGCGGCGCTCGGCAGCCTGTCGGGTGCCGGACGGGCCTTGGGGATGTCCCAGACCATGGCGACCAAGCATGTCACCGCGCTCGAGGAGCGGCTCGGGGTCAAGCTCCTGCACCGCACGACGCGCAAAATCACCTTGACCGAGCCGGGGCGACGCTACCTGGAGAGCGTCGAACGCATCCTCGCCGAGCTGGCGGAGGCTGAAGCCACGGCCGCGGCGGAACGGATCGAGGTGACCGGCACGCTGCGGGTCAACACGCCAGTCTCCTTCGGCGTCCGCGAGCTCGCGCCGCTGATGGCGGAGTTCTCCCGGCTGCACCCGGCGCTGACGGTCGACATGGGCCTCAACGACCGTGTGGTCAATCTGGTCGAGGAGGGCTGGGACGTGGCGGTCCGGATCGGGCGCATTCAGGATCAGACCCTGATCGCCCGCAGACTCGCCCGCTGCCGTCTTCTGGTCGCCGGCTCCGCAGCTTATCTGGCGGAGCGGGGCACGCCCCGCACCGT
>DASQKT010000458.1:0-9733 GCA_035630415.1 Skermanella sp. | reverse complement strand
CAGCACCTCGCCGGTCTCGCCGAAATGCGGGATATAAGTCGCCAGCGCATAGCGGACGGCACCGTTTTCCGCCGGCAACTCCATCTCGAAGGTGACTTCGTTGCCGGCCAGGGCCGCCAGGACGTTTTCGCGGCGCTGCTCGTAATGCTCCGTGCCGAGGGCGACCCACATCGGCTGCCCGTCGATCTCCTCGCGCGGGCGGTTGAACCAGTCCTCGTAGGGCTTGTTGACGAAGCGGAAGCGCTGCTCGCTATCGACATAGGCGATCAGGGCCGGCATCGCATCGGTGATCGTGCGGATGCGGCGCTCGCTGTCGCGTAAGGCTTCCTCGTTGCGCTTGCGCTCCGTGATGTCGGTATAGGTGTTGACGAAGCCGCCGCCGGGCATGACCGTGCGCCGGATATCCAGCACCCTGCCCTGCCATTCCTCCTCCACGGCCAGCGGACGCTCACCCAGGTCCTCGCGCGACATCGCCTTGTCGCTCAGCCCGTCCCAGCTCAGCCGGGTATTGTGATCGACGAAGTCCTGCCACGTGGCGCCCTGCCGGACGACCTTGGTCGGCAGGTTCAGCAGCCGGACGAAGCAGTCGTTCCAGGCGACCAGATTCAAGTCCTTGTCGTAGACCGCGACACCCTGGGCGATGTTGTCCAGCGTGGCCTGAAGCAGGACGGACTTCTCCGCCAACTCCCGTTCGCGCCGCCGGGTCTCGTCGCGCTTCAGGTCGGTGATGTCGGTATAGATCCCGACCACGCCACCGTCGCGGGTCCGCCGCTCGTTGACCTGCATCCAGCGGCCGTCGGCCAGCGCGTGGACATATGGCCCCTTGGGTTGCCGGTGCTCGGCCAGCCGCTGGTGCAGCCAACTGACGCCGCCGTCCCGGATGTCCTGAACCGACCGGGTCCGGACCGCCTGAAGCGCTATCTCGGTGAATGTCACTCCGGGGACGATCTGGTCGCCGAAGGCCGGCCAGAAGGCCAGATACTTGCTGTTGCACATGACCAGCCGGTCGTCGCCGTCGAACAGCGCGAAGCCCTCGTTGACGGACTCGATGGCTTCCGCCAACCGGGCCTGCACAGTCTCCGCCAGCTCCTTGGCGCGGGCGAGGTCGCGGTTGGACCGTTCCAGTTCATGGAGGGTGCGTTCCAGTTCCAGCGTGCGCTCGCGGACCTTGGTTTCCAGCACGATGGCGGTCTGGAACAGCGAGAAGGCGTTGCCCTGGAAATCCATGCTGCGCTCGACGCGGTCCATCAGGACCTTGTTGATCCGGCGCAGCTTCTCGTTCTCGTACTCAAGTTCGGCGATGCGCTGCTGCTCCGCCGACAGTCCCGGCTGCTGGGGCGCTGGAGCGAGGCTCAAGCTTTGCATCGCGCACCTATGGCGACGCCGGTGAAGGTCTGGTTGACGTGCATCGCGTTAAATTGCTCTCCATAGGTGCAAAACCCGATTACATTGTTCCGGGCCAGCACCTTCGACACCAGATGCTTGATCTGCTTCTGCTCCATCTCCAGGCTGCGAAGAATACAGTCGCAGCCCAGGATCAGTTCCGGCTCCCCGACATCGTCGCGCAGGCGGGCGAACAGGCTCTCCAGGTTCTGGACAAGGTCCACCCCTTCCGCGACCGTCAGCACGATCCCTTCGTCGATCGCGCAGAAGAAGGTCAGGCTCTCGTCGTCGTTGACCTTCTGGATCGAGCGGACGTGATACTCGCCGCCGACCCGGACCACGACCGGATAGGCCGCGAAGATCATCGACGTCAGAGGCTCGCCTTCCAGTCCGACCATGCGAGCATATTCCCGCCCCGCAGGCTCGGCATTGATCTCGGTTACGATGCGGCGGGCGGGATCGGCCTCCGTCACGACCATCTTCTGGTCGGAACTGACGAAATGCTCGGTGCGGAAGACGCTGAAGCGTCGGACCGTGTCGACCAGCACCAGCACAGCGGCGTCGGTGTGGAACCGGCCGTCGTGCAGCACCCAGGTCTGTTCGAACTTCAGGTCGTCGCCGGCGGAGCCGCCGAACAGCGGGATATCGCCGAGCGCGGAATAGAGCGAGCTGACCACCGGCTCCTCCCGGATCGACAAGCCGTCGATCAGGAGCAGCGCGAAGCTGCCGGACGCGGCGTCCCGGTGTTCCGGAGAGGCGGCGTCGCGCTTGGCGGTCAGGCCCCGGACCAGCGCCTGGGCATGGGATATCTCGAAGCTTTCCAGGTCGTCGATCCGCTCGGCGACCGCTGTGAAGTCGCTGCGCGGGAAGCTGACGCCCGTGATCGACCCCGTCATGTACCCCGCCGGCGTGATCTCCCCCGCCGTGGTGCAGCCGATCACCAGGGTGTCGCCGAACACGTCGGCCAGGGCCTCCCCCAGCAGGGGCAGGTCGTATTGCGGCGAGCAGAAGACCAGCACGAACGCGGTGTCCGGCTGGGCGATGGCGTCGTGCAGCTCGACCGCCGCCCGCCTGGGATCGGTATCGTGACTGAAGCCCCGGCGCATGCGCGGACCGGCGGCATCGGCGAAAGCCTGGACCCGCCGCCCCATTTCGGAATCCGCATCCGCATCTTTTTCCACCGCCGGCTCCGGCGCCAGCGTTTCGGCAACGAGCTGCCGTACCGGCACGCGTGAAGTCCGGCCACTGATACGGCCGGTGCGAGGCCCCTTGGCCATCAAAACTACTCCGCCTTTCCCCTTTGCCGGAGCCTGGAACGAGGGAAGTGCCCGCAGCTCCCCTCCCGGCTCCCGCCTGAGCATAAAATTACTCCCCCTGCATCACTCCTGCCAAGGGCGCTGCCCTGGGTGCGACGTTAGACCAAAGTCTAAGGTGAGGCGTGGGGCTTGGTTGGCCCGGAAGCTGAAGCGCCACCAATGGCGACTCAGGAAGCAGGATTGTCGCCGAACTGGTTCCCCAGGAAAGTCAAATCGACGCTCGTCAGAGTTCGTAGAGATCGCGGAACCATTTGACGAACGGCAGCGCCTGCGGCGCGCGGGAGTCCAGCACCTTGCTGACCAAAGCCGTCCCAAAGCTTTGCCCAGGAGGGTCCTGCCACGCCATCCAGGTATAGATGTTCGATTTATCGACATGGTGCGGGCGGCACTTCGCTCCATCGGCGACCGCACCGGCCACCGCTTCCTGAGCCCTCAGCCAGATCGGCTCCTCAGGCTCGGGCACGAGGTACCTGAGGAAGGTTTCGAGCATGCCGCGCGATACATTGTCCGGCATGATCCAGATGCCGAGCCGTTTGCCGTCGCCGGTTTGCGTGATAAGCCCGTCCGTCGGCATATCGGGAGGAAGCCCCGGAGCCGCCACGCCACACAACGAGCGAAGCCGCTGCCATCGTCCCGCGAAGTCCTCATCGGCATCGACGACGATGCCGAGGGTGTCGACCTTCGGTGACTTCAACTCGACGGATATCGAACCGGACGCGAGAATTTTTTCGACACCGCCATATGCCTCGATAACCACGGGCCAATCTTGCCGTTTATCGCCCCAGTTCACATGCGAGGCCATCAATTGCACGATCGCGTAGAGGTCGTCCTGGCCTTCGACCAGCAACTTCTTCCGAATAGGAGCAGCCACGATCAGCGAACCTCGATATGTCGTTCGGCGGCGATCCTGATTTCCGCTTCCGAGTAGGGAACGGCGCTTTCACGCCCGGATTCGATACGCTGGATCGTCACCTGACTGCCGGCCTCGACATCCGGATGGCAGATTTCCGCAAGGCTGGTGACGCAATCGGAACTGTGCGTCGTCGCGAACACTTGGACATCGAGTTCAGCGGCAGTTTGTGCGATCAGCTTCCACATATCCGCCATGACCGTGTAGTGCAGCCCGGTATCGATTTCGTCTATCAACAGAACTCCACCTTTGGCACTAATCAGCGCAATCGCCATGGACAACATCCGCCATGCACCATCTCCAAGGCTTCCTATAGGAACAGGGATTTTCGTACCTAGAAGTCTAACAACAAATCCATTTTTCTGATTATTATTTTTTCCAATAGGAACATTTATCGCCGCCAACCTTGATATTTTTGGCTCAACAATTCTAATTGCCTCAACAATTTCTATCTCTCTATCTGTTAATACTATCGTATTCCATCTATTCAAAAGTACATCATGAGATAGCGATGCAGTAGATACGTACTGAATATTATCTATTTTCGAAATATTTGAAAAATTATGGACTTTTTCTTCAGGAACCAGATCACTGGAAAAGAATCCATCATTTGAAATAGGAAGGTCGTATCTAGTGTTCAACGAGCTAAGTTTGGACGATACTTTTAAGTATAAAAAATTAGAAGGACGCAAAACAGAACTCAATATTTCAAGTTGATTTGGATTTGTTTTTACAATTTCGAAATTGACCGAAAAGCTATCTTTATCTTGTCCTGCACTGACTGAAAACTTCGCGCCAACATCCAGGATATGCCCGTTGAATAAATGGCTTATATTGAAGTCACCTTCAGTCTCACGATTTGATCTCTCGCCGCGACGGTCCACTATGCTCGCAAGCGCACTGACGTCTCCCCGTGAAGCCACAAGGTACAATGCCTCCAAAACTGACGTCTTGCCGCTGTTGTTGGTTCCAACCAACAGATTGACTCTTCCCAGCCCACTCATGGTCAGCCGCTTCAGTCCACGGTAGCCCTCGATTTCGACAGAGTGGATCATTGCGCCCGTTCTGGTTTGGGTGAAGCCGTGTTCCCACTGTAGCGGAGGAAGGTTCACGCCGTCTGCCACTTTCAGCGAGAGCGGTTTAGCCGCCGCTTTAGCCAAAAGTCTAATGTCTGATGGACACCTGCGACACTTAGTCTTCACACTACAAAAAATGCGACCGGGAGGAAGTAACGCATGGACATGTCCGGCAGCTACCGGATCACGGCCCCCAGGGAAAAGGTCTGGGCCGCCCTCAACGATCCGGAGATCCTGAAACAATGCATCCCCGGATGTGAGGAGATCGAGAAGCATTCCGATACGGAACTGACGGCCAAGGTCGTCGCCAAGGTGGGGCCGGTCAAGGCGAAGTTCGCCGGCAAGGTGACCTTGAGCGATATCGATCCGCCCAATGGCTACACCATCACCGGCGAAGGCAGTGGCGGCGCCGCCGGGTTCGGCAAGGGCGGTGCCGCCGTCAAGCTCGGCCCGGACGGCGAGGACGCGACGCTGCTGGAATACACTGCCCATGCCCAGGTCGGCGGCAAGCTGGCGCAGATCGGGTCTCGGCTGATCGATGGAACCGCGCGCAAGATGGCGGACGATTTCTTCGCGAAGTTCACCCAGGTCGTCGGCCAGCCGCAGGACGGCGCGGACGGCGCGGACAGCGAGGCCGAGACGCCGGCGCGGCAGGAAGCATCGGCTCCCGGCGGGCAGTTCGCGGCGCAGCCTGCGGCGGCGATGGCACTCTCTCCGGCGGCTCCCGCGGCAGTTCCGGCCGAAGCCGGCGGCCCGCCGGTCGATATGCGTCTGGTCGCGATGGTCGGAGCCGCCACCGTCGCCTTTATAGCGATCCTGTTCATGGTGGCGGGCGGCTGAACTCCTCCCCCGGATCGTGGACGGCGCCGGTCGCCATTCAGCCGCCGTTACCTGCGGCTGAATGGCTCCTCGGATTTCATCGACATTCGTGTAGATTGCCCCCTTCCATAAAGGTGCCGGCCCAAGCTGGTCACGATCCACGAGGAATCACGCAATGAAAAAGAATGTGTTGTTCGGCCTGGTTGCCGGTGTCGCCCTGATGGCCGGCGTTTCGTCGGCTTCCGCCCAGAGTGCCGCCGATGGCGAGAAGGTGTTCAAGCAGTGCAAGGCCTGCCACAGCCTGGAAGCCGGCAAGAAGGGCGTTGGCCCCAGCCTGAGTGGTTTGATCGGCCGTAAGTCCGGCAGCGTGGAAGGTTTCGCCTATTCACCCGCGATGCAGAACGCCAACATCACCTGGGATGCCGAGAACTTGGCCAAGTACGCCGCCGATCCGAAGGGCTTCGTCGCAGGCAACAAGATGGCCTTCGCCGGCGTCAAGAAGGAAGAAGACCTGAAGAACCTGGTGGCCTACCTGCTCGAAGCCGCCAAGTAAGATCGCAGGCTGGGGAGTTCGTTTCCCGATCCCCGGTCCGGCACACGGAAAGCCCCGCCCGTCAGGCGGGGCTTTCTGCGTTCCGGCCTGAAAGCTACACCTGAAAGCTTCATCTGAAGGCTCCGCCCCCGGCGTTCCGGAAATAATCAGGGTCCTTGGCCCGCCATTCCCGCTCGAGCAGGCCGAACACCAGTTCGTCGCGGAACCGGCCATCGATCGGGAAGCTCTCCCGCATGCGGCCTTCCAGCTTGAAGCCGAGCTTCTGCGCCACCCGCTGGGACGGGACGTTCTCCGGATCGATGCGCAGCGTGAAGCGATGCAGCCCCAGCGCTCCGAATGCATGATCCAGGACGGCGTTAACGGCTTCGGTGGCAAAGCCCCTGCCGTGATGCTCCTTCATCAGGATGAAGCCCATATGGGCAGTACCGCCGACGATGCCGTTGACCGACAGGCTGCCGACCACGGTCAGGCGATCCGGTGACCGGCCCAGGCGGGTTGCAATCGTCCATTGGCACGAAGAATGCGCCTCGGCTCCTTCGATGACATGGCGGAACAGCGCCCGCGTATCGGCGACGCTACCGTGCCGGTCACCGAAGAAGCGCATGGTGTCGCGGTCGGCGAAGACGGGAAACAGGATGTCCGCATCGGCCAGGGTCAGGGCTCGCAAGATCAGCCGAGGGGTGGTCAGTGTCGCCGGGTCCGCCATGCCAGTTCCGGTATTCCTCACTCTTGGATCTCTCGAGATCTGGTGGATCTCTTGGATCTTGCACCGGCCGTCAGTTTCGTCGGCCATGACTTCTTGTACATCAATCCTGACGCGCCGCTGACATATCTCAAAAATATCCCAGGTGACGGCAACCGGTCCTTGGCATGCCGTTAACCATAAACTGGCATCTTGACGGTCGTTCTCCCCCGCCCCGCTTTTTCCGCGAGACCGGCACAATGGCACCCGACACCTTCATCTTCGAACCCGACCAGGAAAGCTGCACCGTCCATCGGGACCGCATCGGCGAATTGCGCGAGCGGCTGGCCCTGCTTCAGCAGGACAGCGACCGGATAACCCGTGGGTTCGTGCGGCTGCACGCCCTGCGCACCGCGATGGCGACGCCGGGCGCCGATCTGGTGGACCGGGTGGAACAGCTTCTCGCGCGCCATGAAGCGGACATCATCCGCACCCATGCGCTGCTGCACGACGCATCCACCCTGCTGGAAGAAACGGAGAACCTGTGGGCGCGGCAGGCGATGCAGCAAATTCCGGCGGCTTCCTGACGAGCCGCCGCCCTGCCGCCCGGCCCTACCATTGCCGGAGTCATCCCCGGAAACAATTCAGGGCCGTCCTTGCGGACGGCCCTGGTCATTTCAGTATCAGGCGCGCCCCAGGGGCGCTTCGTTCAATAACTGCTGGCTCAGCAGCATGCGCTTGAAGATGGGCTTGTGCTCCAACCCGTCCGGAATGTCGAAGCTGTAGTCGAGCAGGTCGGCGCCCTCGCTCATATAGAGCAGGAGGTCGTGAAGACGGGCGAGTGTCTCGTGGTCGGCGGAAACCATCGCCTTGTCGAGCAGGCCGTGAAGTTCCTGCTCAACCTTGACCTCGTGCCGCTGGCTCATATCGCCCTCCTTAGCAAAAGAACAACTACCGGATCAGTCTGTCTTATAAGACCGGCTTTGAAGCCGGCGCATCGGATGCATCACTTATACGGACGAAGATCCTTTATGGATGCGCCGGGCAGGCGGAGCAAACCTAAAGGGGACACCCCTGCATAATATCATAGGAAGTATGCCCCTCGTCCCGAAGCGCCCGGCGAGACGATCAGGGGCCGGATCTGTTTGTGCGGCGGAGTCCGATCCAATCCACGATCCGATTTTTTACGAAGCGAAGGAAATTCCATGGCACCGGAACGCCAGCAGCCGCCGCAGCATCAGGACCAGCAGCCGGGCCGGCAGAATCAAATGGACCCGCAGCCGAAAATCGCCCGCCGGGACTACAAGGGCAGCGACAAGCTGAAGGACAAGGTCGCCCTGATCACGGGCGGCGACAGCGGGATCGGCCAGTCCACGGCCTTGCTGTTCGCCCGCGAAGGCGCCGACGTGGCGATCGTCTACCTGGCGGAGGACGAAGACGCCCAAAAGACCCGCCAGCTTGTCGAGGGCGAGGGCCGGCGCTGCGTCACCATCAAGGGCGACGTGGGCGACGAGGCCTTCTGCCGGCAGGCGGTCGATCAAACGGTCAAGGAACTCGGCAAGCTCGACATTCTGGTCAACAATGCGGCCGAGCAGCACCCGAAGGCCTCGCTGGAGGAAATCACCGCCGAGCAGCTGGAAAAGACCTTCCGGACCAACATCTTCGCCTATTTCTTCATGGCGAAGGCGGCCCTGCCGCATTTGAAGGCCGGTTCGTCGATCATCAACACGACATCGGTGACCGCCTACAAGGGCAGCCCGCAGCTCCTCGACTATTCATCGACCAAGGGCGCTATCGTCGCCTTCACCCGGTCGCTCAGCCAATCGCTGGCCGAGAAATACATCCGCGTCAACGGCGTCGCCCCAGGTCCGATCTGGACCCCGCTGATCCCCTCGACCTTCCCCGAGGAGAAAGTCGAGAAGTTCGGCGGCGACGTGCCGCTGGCACGTGCCGGCCAGCCGGAGGAAGTCTCGCCCTGCTACGTCTTCCTGGCGTCGGACGACGCCTCCTACATGACCGGTCAGGTGCTTCACCCCAACGGCGGCTCGGTCGTCAACGGCTAACTATCCCGACCTGCCACCGTCCGGTGGCCCTCAGAGCCTCCGGCCCGTGCCCGCCTCGAAGACGTGGCCGTTGTTCAGGCGGGGCATCAGCCTGATCGTCTCGCCCGGCCGGAAGGCGTGACGCTCCACGAACATGGCGCAGGCGTCTAGATCGCCGATCCGGCAGAACACCAGCGTATCGTCGCCGGTCGGTTCGATCACCTGGACCAGCGCCGGCACTCCCGGTTCATCAGGCCCGGCCACCAGATGCAGGTGGCCGGGCCTGATGCCGTAGGTCACGGGCTGCCCGTCGGTGGCCCCGATCAGCGGATCGACCGGAAAGCCGATGTCGCCCGGCGCCTCGACCCAGGCGTTCCGGCCGTCGCGGCGGAAGGTGCCCTCGAAGAAATTCATCGCGGGCGACCCGATGAAGCCGGCGACGAAGGTATTGGCCGGATAATCGTAAAGCTCCAGCGGCGTGCCGATCTGCTCGACGTGACCGTCATGCATGACGACGATGCGGTCGGCCATGGTCATGGCCTCGACCTGATCGTGCGTGACGTAGATCGACGTCGTCCGCAGGCGCTGGTGAAGCGCCTTGATCTCGGTCCGCATCTGCACCCGCAGCTTGGCGTCCAGGTTGGACAGCGGCTCGTCGAACAGAAAGACCTGCGGGTCGCGGACGATGGCGCGGCCCATCGCGACCCGCTGGCGCTGTCCGCCGGAAAGCTGGCGCGGATAGCGGTCCAGGTACGGGATCAGGCCCAGGATCTCGCCGGCCTCGCGCACGCGCTTGTCGACCAGTGCGGGGTCGGCCTTCCGAAGCTTCAGGCTGAAGGCCATGTTGTCGAACACGGTCATGTGCGGATAGAGCGCGTAGTTCTGGAACACCATGGCGATGTCCCGCTCCTTGGGCGGCACCAGGTTGACGATGGTGCCGCCGATCGAGATC
>DASQKT010000457.1:0-9388 GCA_035630415.1 Skermanella sp. | reverse complement strand
CTGTTGGCCGAGATGAAGCGGTCGGGAGCGGTGTGCAGGTTGGTGAAGTTGCAGCGCCCCCCGCCGGAGATCAGGATCTTCTTGCCCGCCTTTTCGGCATGGTCGATCAGCAGCACGCGGCGGCCACGCCGCCCGGCAGAGATCGCGCACATCAGCCCGGCGGCTCCGGCGCCGATGATGATGACGTCTGTGGTCGTGATGGCGTCGGCCATTCAGGTGCCCCGGCGTTTGGCGCGGCTGGTAGGCTCCGCTTCCAGCGGATCGTCCGGCCAGTAATGTTTGGGATACTTGCCCTTCAGGTCGGACCTGACGTGGCGATAGGTATTGGCCCAGAAACTGGCGAGATCGCTGGTCACCTGCATCGGCCGGTGGGCCGGCGACAGCAGATGGAGCACCAGCGGCACCCGCCCATGGGCAAGCTTCGGCGTTTCGGCCAGTCCGAACATCTCCTGAAGCCGCACCGCCAGCACGGGCACGCCGCCGCCGGTATAATCGAGCGGGATGCGTGAGCCGCTGGGAACGGTGACATGGGTGGGTGCTGCTTCCTCCAGGTCGCGCTGCCGGTCCCAGGGCAGCAGCGACTTGAGCGCGGAGCCGAGGTCGAGCCGCTTCAGATGGGCACGGCGCGTCAGCCCCGTCAGGAAGGGAGCCAGCCAATCTTCCAGGCTGGAGAGCAGCGCATCGTCGGACAGGTCGGGCCAGCCGGAGCCCTCCGGCTCGAACCGGCGCAGGAACTCGACGCGGGCGCGGAAGTTCTCCAGCTCGCGCGTCCAGGGCAGGACGGCGAGGCCCAGTTCCCGGATGCCCTGGCAGAAGGCTTGCGCCGTGCGGGCGCCGCCGGGGTCCGATAGCGGCTCGTCCTTCAGCACCAACTCGCCCAGCCGGCGCTGACGGCGAGCCAGCACGGCTTCCTCCCGGCTGTCCCAAACGATGGATTCAACCGTCTCGATCGTGTCGGCGAAGTCTTCCTCGATCTCGGCCAGGGTCAGCGGCGCCGCCAGGAAGATGCGGGCCTCGCGCTTGGCGCCGTCCAGGTCGGCCACGGCGAGGAAGTCCTCCGCCGCCAGCGGCTCCATCTTCAGGAAGAACGCGCCGCGCCCGTTGCTCAGCCGGTACTGTCCGTCGCTGCCCGGACGCCGCTGGGCGATGCGGTCGGGATAGGCCAGCGCCAGCACCCGTCCGGTATCCCCGACGTTGCCGGTTCCGGCGGCGATGCCGAGCTGGCGCTGCCACTGCCGCGCCTGGGCCATCACCTGCCGCACCGACCAGAGCTTCTGGTCACCGGACCTCAGCGTCTCGACCCGGCGGCGGATGTCGGAGTCGCGCTGCTCGCCCGGCTGGCCGGTCAGGATATCGCGCTCCCCCAGCAGCGCCGCGATCTGGCAGGCCAGCGCTCCGCAGCCGAGGTCTCGGGCACGCAGGACCATGTGGGCCAGACGCGGATGCATGCCGAGCGATGCCATGTTGCCGCCATGCGCCGTGATCCTGCCATCCGCGTCGAGTGCGCCCAGCCGGCGCAGCAGGTCGCGGGCTTGCGCATAGGCGGGTGCGGGCGGCGGGTCGAGCCAGCGGAGGTCGGCCGGATCGCTGACGCCCCACTGCGCCAGTTCCAGTGCCAGCGGCGCGAGATCGGCCGCCAGCATCTCAGGCGCGGTATGCGGCGGCAGCGCCCGGTGCTGGCCCTGCGGCCACAGCCGGTAACAGACGCCCGGCTCCAGACGGCCGGCACGGCCTCGCCGCTGGTCGGCGGAGGCCTGGCTGACCTTGATCGTCTCCAGCCGGGTCATGCCGCCGCCGGGATCGAAGCGCGACACCCGCATCAGACCGCTATCGATCACGACGCGGATACCTTCGATGGTCAGGCTGGTTTCCGCGATCGAAGTTGCCAGCACGATCTTGCGCAGACCCGGCGGCGTCGGACCGATCGCGGCGTCTTGGCGGTCCTGGGGCAGGTCACCGTAGAGCGGAGCGATCAGGACGCCCGGCCCGGTGGACGCCTGCACCAGCAGCTTTTCGACCCGGCGGATTTCGGCGACGCCGGGCAGGAAGACCAGGATGTTGCCGGTCTCCTCCTTCAGCGCCGTCAGCGTGGCGGACGCCACGGCATCCTCGATCCGGCGGGCGCCTGATGGGTCGATGTGGCGGGTTTCGACCGGGAATGCCCGGCCTTCCGACGTGACGACGGGGGCGCCGTCCAGCAGGCGGACGACCGCCGTGCCGTCCAGTGTGGCGGACATGACCAGCAGGCGCAGGTCGTCGCGCAGGACCGATTGGGTCTGGAGGCACAGCGCCAGCCCCAGATCGGCGTCCAGACTGCGTTCATGGAACTCGTCGAACAGGACGGCGCCGATCCCTTCCAGGGCGGGATCGCGCTGGAGTTGCCGGATCAGGATGCCCTCGGTCACGACTTCGATCCGGGTCTTCGGCCCGACCTTGCTGTCCATCCGGACGCGGTAGCCGACGGTTTCGCCGACGGCTTCCCCCAGCATGTCCGCCATCCGGCGGGCTGCCGCGCGGGCGGCCAGTCGGCGCGGCTCCAGCATCATGATCTTCGAGCCGGCCAGCCACGGTTCGTCCAGCAGCGCCAGCGGGACGCGGGTGGTCTTGCCGGCGCCGGGCGGCGCCTGGAGGACGGCGTTGGGAGCCGCAGCCAAGGCCCGGCTGATGTCGGGAAGGACCGGATCGATCGGCAGGGCTGAGGGGACGGGATACGACAAGGGATGCGCGGTCTGTTCAAGAATACGGTCGGGAGCGATCGGCGGCTCTATAGCATGGCGTCAGGGACGATGCCCAACCGCTTTACCGAAAAGCCGCTTTACCGAAAATTAGGCTCGGCGGGCGGAAGATGCAGCCCGAGATCCCGTGTTTCCGGAGATTCGCTGGCGATCGTCCATGATAACGAACGTCTCCTCTCTCCAGCGTCCGCTCTTTGCCACGCCCCAGCGTAGCCGCGACGGCGCTGCACAAGGCACCGGCCCTGCCGGCGCCGACGGGGAGACGAGTGCCTCGACCGACGGCAACGCCGCCACCCAGGATTACAAGGGCGCCAAGGATGGCACAGGCGCAAAGGGCGCCAAGGGCCTCAAAGGTGGCAAGGACGATAAGGACACGGGCGGCGACGGCGAAAAACGCGACGCCAGCGGCCTGACGGAAGGCGAGCGCAAGCAGCTCAAGGAGCTGAAATCTCGCGACACCGAGGTTCGCTCCCACGAAAACGCGCACCAGTCCTCCGGCGGCCAATTGGCCGGTTCGCCGTCCTATACCTATCAGACCGGACCGGACGGCCAGCGCTACGCCATCGGTGGCGAAGTCTCGATCGACGTCAGTCCGGAGGACGATCCCGCCGCCACCATCGCGAAGATGGAACGGGTCAGCCGTGCGGCGACGTCTCCCGCCGAACCGTCGCCGCAGGACTTCAAGGTCGCTGCCGCCGCCCGCCGCATGATGGCCGAGGCGCAACGCGATCTCGACGCCGCCAAGCTAGAGAAGATGCAGGGAGGCAGCGACAGCGCCAAGGAATCCGCCGGGAATTCCGCCACGGACCCGGCCGGGCAGGGGGGCAAGGCCGGGGAACCCAGCCCGGAAGACGGGAAGAGCGGCGAGAAGGAGCAGGCGAAGGCTTCCTCCGCCGCGGCGGTCGCCACCGCCATGCAGGCTTATCAGAGTGCTGCGGCGCTTGTCCGGTCGTCGCGAACGCAAAGTGCGATAAACGCCTGAAGCCGTTGGCGACATGCGGCGTCTTCGGGTGTTATGCAACACCCCGACACCCCGTCCCAAGCTCACCTGGACTCTCCCGACGTGACCTTCTTCGTCCTGGCTGTCTTCACCGCAACCTATGCCGGAATGGCTCTGGGGCGGTTCCCCGGTCTGCGCATCGATCGGACCGGCATTGCTCTGGTCGCCGTGATCGTCCTGCTCGCCGGCGGCGCGGTGCACACCTCGGAGATCGCCGGGGCCATCGATTTTCCGACGCTGTTCATCCTGTTCGGGCTGATGATCCTGTCGGCGCAGTTCGCCGCCGCCGGCTTCTACGACTGGTGCGCGCTCCGCGTCGCGACGGCGAGGCGCTCTCCCCTGGTCCTGCTGGCAGTGACAGTCGCCGTATCAGGCGGATTGTCCGCCGTGCTGGCGAACGACGTTGTGGTCTTCGCCATGACGCCGATGCTGTGCGTCGGATTGAAGGGGCGCGGGCTCGATCCCCGGCCGTACCTTATAGCGCTTGCCGGGGCCGCCAACGCGGGGTCCGCCGCGACGCTGATCGGCAACCCGCAGAATATCGTGATCGGTCAGGTCGGTGGCCTGGATTTCTGGAAGTTCGCCGGAGCTTGCGGCGTGCCGGCGCTGTTCGGGCTGGTCTGCGTCTTCGTCACGGTGGCCTTGATCTGGCGCGGACGCCTGACGGTCGGCGGCCTGAGTCTGGACGACGTGCCGTTGCCGCGACTGGACCGCTGGCAGTTGGGCAAGGCGCTGCTTGCGACGTTCGCCCTGCTGGCGATGTTCGGGACGGCGATGCCGCACGAGATCGGGGTGCTGCTGATCGCCGGCGCCATGCTGATCAGCCGCCAGCTGGGCAGCCGCGACATGATCGGCATGGTCGACTGGCACCTGCTCGTCCTGTTCGCCTGCCTGTTCTCCATCAACTTCGCGCTCAAGCAGACCGGGCTGCCGGCGGATGCGGTTGCCGACTTGGCCGCCGCCGGTCTGCTGCCCGACAGTCTCGCCGTCATGGCCCCACTTTCCGTCCTGGCGAGCAATACCATCGGCAATGTCCCCGCCGTCGTCCTGCTGCTGGCGGTCTGGCATCAGCCACCGGAGGGAGCGCTGTACGGGCTGGCGCTGCTCTCGACGCTCGCCGGCAACCTGATGATCCTTGGCAGCCTTGCCAACATCATCGTGGTCGAGCGGGCGCAGTCCATGGGAGTGCGCCTCGGTTTCGTAGAGCATGCCCGATGCGGTATTCCGATGACGCTGGCGTCGTTGGCGTTTGCTTGTCTCTGGTTATGGGGAACCGGGCTGATGCCCTTGAGGTAATAATGATTCTAGAGTTATTTCGCAGGTGCGAGATAAAACATAAACAGAACGGTACAGTACTCGACCGTACACCTGATACTCTTTCTGGTAATATTACTTTCGACATGGGGCATATGCCGAGAAAGTCTGCACGAGAACCAGTTTTTGTGCAAAAAGCCCTTTGCGAAGAGGGGGGATTGCGTTATTGTCCCCTCCAACGATGCGGGCAAAAACAAAAACAACTTTGAACCCGCACATGGGAGGATCGCTCAAAATAAAAACGCCACATCCGGCAAAGGATGGGCAACAAGGTTGAGGACGCTACGGCACCAATTACCGCACCTGATACAGGGCGGTTGGACCTGATCCAGGTCAGGTCCCGTCCTTTACTCGGAGGCATCGGAACAACGTTTCCGAAATAATAAGATCCCTTAGCATCAATGCGAGGGACGGCCGGGTAGAAAGACGACATTGAGGGTTACAGGAATTCAGCGGCGGGCATCGACCCGCCGCTTTCTCTTTGTGCGCCCCTTATTTAAGCAAGATCAGATCGTATCCCCGGCAGCCGCCGCTTCCCGGTAAGCCTCGTACATCGCCTCGATCGTCTCCCGGCTGACGTCGCGGGTGATGAAGACGATACGCGACCGATGGTCGTCGCTGGGCCATGCTTCCAGCCGGACCGGCGGATGGAAGACGTGCTGGACGCCATGGACCACGACCGGCGCATCGGATTCCCGGACGTTCAGGATGCCCTTGATGCGCAGAAGGTCGGGACCGCGCAGCGTAATCAGCGTCTCGATCCAGGTCGCGAAGGCGTCCCACACAAGCGGTTCGTCGATGGTCATGCAGAAGGCGGTGATGTGGTCGTCGTGGCGGTTGCGGTCGTGCCCGTGGTGGTGGTGACCATGGTCGTGTCCGTGATCATGCCCATGCCCGTGGTGATCATGTCCGTGATCGTGCCCGGTGCCCTCGTAGGCCTCCGCCTTCAGCCAGCGCTCGACATCGGGACTCTTGGTTGTCGGGTTGTACAGCCCCGCGTCGAACAGACCAGCCGGGTCGATCTGGCCCTGGACCGCCCGCAGGATCGGGGCAGCGGGGTTCAGCGCCCTGAGCCGGCTTTCCAGGTCGCCTACCGCCTCGTCCGACGCGATATCGGTCTTGGTCAGGACGATTCGATCGGCGACGGCGGCCTGCTTGACGCTTTCGTCGTGACGGCTCAACTGGTCTGCGCCGTTGACGGCATCGACCGTGGAAATGACGCCGTCCAGCCGGAAGCGGGCCGCGATCAGCGGGTCGTTCATCAGCGTGTGGAGGACGGGAGCCGGATCGGCCAGCCCGGTCGTCTCGATCACGACGCGGTCGAACTCCGGCACCAGCCCGCGAACGCGCTTCAGGAACAGGTCGCGCAGTGTGTCGATCAGATCGCCGCGCACGGTGCAGCACAGGCACCCGCTGTTGAGCAGCACGGTATTTTCCGAGCTTTTCTCGACCAGCAGATGGTCCAAGCCGATCTCCCCGAACTCGTTGATGATGACAGCCGTGTTCGCCATGCCGGGATGACGCACGATATGCGACAGCAGCGTGGTCTTGCCGCTGCCCAGGAAGCCGGTCAGGACCGAAACGGGGAGGCGGGTCGGGTTCGCGGCGATGACTGTATTCACTCTCTTATGCCTTCCGGTTCGCCCCTGAAAGCGGCTCGGCATTAGGGGCATGGGCGATTGCTGTTGTTCTACGCTAGCGAGCTACGGCAGGCGGCGCAAAGACCGCGAACTTCGACGGTCGTCCTGTCCACCGTGAAGCCCTGGTCGCCGGCACAGGCGTCGATCGCCGCACTGACCCTGGCGTCATTCAGTTCGATCGCGTTGCCGCACTCGCGACAGACCAGGAACTGGCCGGGATGGGCGTGGTCCGGGTCCGGGCAGCCGATATAGGCGTTCAGGCTCTCGATCCGATGGACCAGCCCTTGTTCCACCAGGAAATCGAGCGCCCGGTAGACCGTGAGCGGTGCTACCCGCTTGCCCTCCACCGCCATGTCGTCGAGGATGGCGTAGGCGCCGCGCGGCCGGTGGCCGCTCCACACCAGTTCCAGCACCTGCCGGCGGATAGCGGTCAACCGAGCGCCGCGCGACGCGCACAGGGCTTCGGCACGGCCGAGCGCCCCATCGACGCAGCGGCTGTGATCATGTCCGGTTTCGGCCTGGGCCGTGATAGGTGCCATGGCGGGTCCCGTAAACTCATCCAGCGTTATGTAACTATATAACAACGATGGGGGCGGACTACCCGTAAAATGAACCGAACGGTCGAAGCTATCCGCAGGTCCGATTGATGAAGGAGATGTCATGACAGCTCAGCCTGACGCAAGCACCGCCCCCGACGGCGACCTCCCGACGCTTCATATCAGGTGCGGCTCCGACATCCGGCAGGCGCTGTGCGATGCCGGCTTCACCGGCGATTTCCTGGAATACTCCAACCCCTACTGCATGGGGCCAGTGCCCGACGTTCCCGATCTCCAGGCGATCCGCGCGCGGTTCATCTCCTATGCCTTCGGCGGACCGCTCGGCCTGTCGGAGACGGACGTCGTTGAAAAGCTGCGTATTGAGCATGATGGGTTGGTGGGAGCCGCCACGCGCTATGAACGGGTAATGCTGTGGTTCGAGCACGACAGCTACGATCAACTCATCCTGGCCCGATGCTTGGCGCAGTTCCACCAGACCGGAGCGCCGAAGGTCCTTGAACTCGTCTCCGTCGACCACTTCCCCGGCGTGGAGCGTTTCATCGGCCTGGGCCAACTGCCGGCGCAGGCATTCCTGACGCTATGGAGCGAAAGGCGCGCGGTCACAGCTTCCGATCTGTCGATGGGCTTGCGGACTTGGGACGCCTTGCGGAGCGACGATCCGAGCACGCTGTCCGGTATCGCCGGCTCGACCATCCCAGGTTTGCCTAACTTTTCGCAAGCGCTTCAGCGGCATCTGCGGGAATTGCCCTGGACCTCCGACGGCCTCTCGCTGACCGAGCGTCTCGTCCTGCAAATCCTCGACGCCGAAAGCCAGACCATCGGCCGGATCTTCTCCCGCCTGATGCGGGAAGTCGAGCCGCTGCCCTGGCTGGGCGACGTCATGCTGCTCGCCATCGTCGAAGCCATGGCGAAGGCCAGCCAACCAGTCTTCACGATCACAGGCGACAGCGCCGGCCTGAACTGGCCCCAGCGCCGGCTGGAAATCACCCCGGCCGGCAAGGCAGTCTTGAACAGCGAAACGGACTGGCTGTCGCTGTCGCCGCCGGAACGCTGGGTCGGCGGCGTCCGGATCGTTCCGGGCATGCCGCACTGGCGTTGGGACGACGCTGCGGAAAAGCCGGTGCGGGCATAAAGCCAGCCCGCACCGGCCCGTCCGCAAGGGCGGATCAGACGCCGATGACGCCGCCGTCTTCCTTGGTGATCATGACCACCGACGGGCGCGGCGGCATGCCGTCCTTGAAGTCCGGCCAGCGGGTGGCCGGGTCCTCGAAGCTGGACGACCTGCCGAACTCCGGCCAGTCCTTGGTGTTGTCGGTCGCCGGGTGCTGGACCGCGACGAACAGCGTCCTGTCGTCCGGAGTGAAGCACGGGCCGCACATCTCGGCCCCGACCGGCACGCGGAAGAACAGCTTGGAAGTCCCCCGCATCTCGCCCTCGGTTTCCATCGCCCAGACGCCGTCGGTCGTCTTCGTGCCCTTGTAGCTGTTGCCGTCGGTGGCGACCCACAGGCGGCCCTGGTTGTCCACCGCGCAATTGTCCGGCATGCCGAACCAGCCGTTGGGCGAGGTCGCCGGGTTGAAGCTGGCGCCGACCTCCGCGATGCTGGGATCGCCGCACTTGACCACGATGTCCCAGGCGAAGGTGGTGGAGGCATGGTCGCCGCCGGTCGGCGTCATCTCGACGATGTGGCCGAAGGCGTTCTTGCCGCGCGGATTGGCGGCATCGACATCCTCCGCCTTGCGGTTGGTGTTGTTGGTCAGCATGACGTAGACCTTGCCCGTCTTCGGGTTCGGCTCGACGTCTTCCGGCCGGTCCATCTTGGTGGCGCCCAGCAGGTCGCCGGCCTTGCGCGCCTGGATGACGACATCGGCCTGGCTCTTGAAGCCGTTCTCCGCCGTCAGCTTGCCCTGGCCATGGGTCAGCGGCAGCCACTCGCCCTTGCCGTCCTCCGTGTACTTCGCGACGTACAGGGTGCCCTTGTCGAGCAGGTCCATGTTCGCGGCGCGGTTCGACGGATCGAACTTGCCTTCCGTCACGAACTTGTAGACGTAGTCGAAGCGCTCGTCGTCGCCCATGTAGACGACGACGCGGCCGTCCTTGTTGACGATGCTTTCGGCGCCCTCATGCTTGAAGCGGCCCAGC
>DASQKT010000456.1:0-10738 GCA_035630415.1 Skermanella sp. | reverse complement strand
AGGTCTTCCATGAAGATGTCGAGGAATTCCTCCCGGCTCAGAACGAACCGGAAGTCATCCTCACCGTCTCCATCCGGGGCGCCTTCCGAGCCGCCCCGCCCGCCTCCACCATCCGGCCTGGGAATGGTATCGCCTTCGACGAACTCCTTGTTGCCCGGCACCACATGCTCGCGCAATCCGCCCGAAGCGGAGCGGTGGAACGAGGGTTCCCGCACGCCACCCGTGGATATCGAGATCTTGTCGCCGTTCTCGATATCCTGGATGTTGCGCTTGCCCGAGCTGTCGCGCACCGCCTTGACGATCTGTTCCTTGGCGCGGCGCAGGAAGCGCTGGCGGTTGGCCAGGCTTTTGCCCTTGGGATTGAGGCGCCGGTCAATGATGTTCATGTCAGCGATATTCCCTTCCGTCAGCCGGCCTGCTTCACTCTCATGTACCACTCGACCAGCCGGCGAACCTGACGTTCGGTATAGCCTCGCGAGGTCATGCGTTCGACGAAGTCGGAGTGCTTCTTCTCGGTATCACTGTCTTTCTTGCTGCCGAAGCTGATGACCGGCAGCAGGTCTTCGACCTGACTGAACATCCGCCGTTCGATCACTTCGCGGATCTTCTCATAGGAAGTCCACGGCGGGTTGCGGCCGGCGTTATTGGCCCGCGCGCGGAGCGCGAACTTCACCACTTCGTTCCGGAAGTCCTTGGGATTGGCGATGCCCGCGGGCTTCTCGATCTTCGTCAGTTCCTGGTTCAACAGGTCGCGGTTCATCAATTGGCCGGTATCGGGGTCCTTGAAGTCCTGGTCCTCGATCCAGGCATCGGCATAATCGACGTACCGGTCGAACATGTTCTGACCGTAGTCGTGATACGATTCCAGATAAGCCTTCTGGATCTCGTTACCGATGAACTCGGCATAACGCGGCGCCAGTTCACCCTTGATGAACTCAAGATAACGCTTTTCCGTGTCCTCGGGGAACTGTTCACGCTTGATCGACTGCTCGAGCATGTACATCAGGTGGACGGGGTCGGCCGATATCTCGGTATTGTCATAATTGAAGGTGGCGGCCAGGACCTTGAAGGCGAAGCGGGTGGAAATGCCTTCCATGCCCTCATCGACACCGGCGGCGTCGCGGTATTCCTGCATGGAACGGGCCTTGGGATCCGTTTCCTTCAGGGTCTCGCCGTCGTAGATACGCATCTTGGAATAGATGCCGGAGTTTTCGTGCTCCCGCAGACGCGACAGGACGGAGAACCGGGCCATCATCTGAAGCGTGGCCGGCGCGCAGGGAGACTCGGCCAGATCGCTGCTCTGGATCAGCTTATGATAGATGCTCTGCTCTTCGGTCACCCGCAGGCAGTACGGCACCTTGATCACGCAGATACGGTCGATGAAGGCTTCGTTGTTCTTATTGTTCTTGAAAGTCTGCCACTCCGCCTCGTTGGAGTGAGCCAGGATGACACCCTGGAACGGCATGGCGCCGATGTTCTCGGTGCCGACATAGTTGCCTTCCTGGGTCGCCGTCAGCAGCGGATGCAGCATCTTGATCGGCGCCTTGAACATCTCGACGAATTCCAGGATGCCCTGGGTCGCCCGGTTCAGACCGCCGGAGAAGCTATAGGCGTCGGGATCGTTCTGGCTGAACATCTCGAGCTTGCGGATATCGACCTTGCCGACCAAGCTGGAGATGTCCTGGTTGTTCTCGTCGCCCGGCTCTGTCTTGGACACGCCGACCTGACGCAGCTTCGACGGCATCAGGCGTACGACGCGGAACTTGGAGATGTCACCGCCGAATTCGTCAAGGCGCTTGACCGCCCAGGGGCTCATCAGACCGGTCAGTCGGCGGCGCGGAATGCCGAACTTGTCTTCGAGCACCGCTCCCATTTGCTCGGGATCGAACAGCCCCAGCGGGCTTTCGAACAGCGGGCTGACATCCTTGCCGGCCTTGAGAGCGTAGATCGGCTGTCGTTCCATCAGGGACTTGAGACGCTCGGCGAGCGACGACTTACCACCGCCGACCGGACCCAGCAGGTACAGGATCTGTTTGCGCTCTTCCAGACCCTGGGCCGCGTGCCGGAAGAACCCGACGATCCGCTCGATCGTTTCTTCCATACCGTAGAATTCGTTGAACGCCGGATATACCTTGATCGTGCGGTTCATGAAGATGCGGCCAAGACGCGGGTCTTTCGCCGTATCTACAACCTCCGCTTCACCGATGGCGGCCAAAAGTCGCTCGGCGGCCGTGGCGTAGATCAGAGGATCTTTCTTGCACGCTTCGAGATACTCGAAGAGGGTCATCTCAACTTCTTTGCGACCCTCGTAGTTTTGCGCGTAGCGGGAGAACAAGTCGTCGGCCGGGAACATCGGTCACTCCTCTTTCAAAGGGTCTCCATTGGTCCTACAGCGCTCGACTGGCTTCAGCGTCAAATCGCTCCGCCAGGGCTGCCGCAGGCAACGAAAGCAGTCACTCCTCCCCGCCGAACTTTAAGGCTGTCCTTTTCTATATCGCTACTTGGCCGGCACGCTGACATTCCGGCTTCATAACGATTTAGCCTAGAGCATGGGCGGTTCATGTTCATCGAATCGATAAGGTTAGTCTCAAAGAGATTTATGACGCCGTACGCAAATTGCCAGCGTCGGCCGAAGCCGGTTTCGTTGGAAAAGGATACGTCAGCCACACTGCCCAAATCATACCCGTATGCTTGCCGTACAGTTTGACAATTCGATGGCAAAACGGAGTATACCGCACTGCGGCTTTTGGGCGCGATTTTATTGCTTGCACGACGCCATTCCTGGTGCGTGCCGGGCAGCGAGGAGAGGGGCCACGACGGCAAACCTTCAGTGCGGCGGTCGGACCGAAAGGTCCGGCTGGAGCTGTGATGGTCTGCGGTTCGTTGCGTCAAGCCGTCACCCTTTCAGACACCAAGATGGTTAATCGTTACGTTAAGTGGCAGTTAGTTAACAAGGAGTTTCGAGCAGCTAAGGAGTCTGGGCAAGAGCGGAAGTTACGTCCGCATTTTCACACCGTGAAATGTTGGCTCGTACCACCCTGCCCATGGAACACCTGTACGTGGCGGTGCCGCCCATTCTCCCTGGCTATCCAGGGCTCCTCGTCAACGCTGGAAGGCTCCGGTGCTTGTCGAAGCCTATAGCAGTATCTTCCCATGCGCTGTGATTTATCAAACACACCCAAGCTGTACTCGTTCCGATCCACCGAGCACTCCCAACAGTTCGCCATAGCGTCTACCGCCGATGTATTTCGAGCGACTCGATCTGAGATTCTCGCAGTAGCTGGCAGCGATTTTCGCAGTAGCTGGAGCACCCGTGGCGCAACCAGAAGGTCACGCTACTGTTGTAAAATGGGAACAGGAGGTGAGAAATGGAAGATCCGCATTTCGGCCTAGCCGTGAACGGAGTCACGGATGGTCGTCCGGCCGACGCGCCGAAGCACCCGCCGGTACCGGAACCGGCGGAGAACCCTGTATCCGATCCGGACGAGGAACAGACGGGCATCATTCCGGGAGAAATTCCGGGACGGCCGACGGACCCGGCGGACCCTCGATTTCCAGGCAGCCAGCCGGATCTCGCGTAAGGCGATGGTCCCGCGATTTTGCAGTATGGTGAAGTGCCGCACCGTCCCTGAACCGGTCAGGAACGGCGGTCTTGGGACAGTCGCGTCAGCCTTTCGGACCTGCTCAGTGGATCGACGCGGCTGACGGAGGTTTCGCGGCCGGAGGCAGATCACGGTACGGCAGCATCAGGCCGCGCTGGAAGAACGCCTCTGCGAAGCGCATGGCAGCCAGCGTCACTTCATCCGTGTGAAGGGTTCCGGACAGCGTCTGGGCGGCGGTCTCTGCCAGCAGGATGTCCCCACGCTGGCAAGCAGCCAGGAGCACGAGGAGAGTTGCTTCGTCGTCGCCAAGATCGGCGCAACAGGGCTGGTGATGGGTGATGGTGCGCCGGGATGTCCTGCGCAGCCCCTCGACCATTTCCGCCAGTGCAGCCGCCGCCTCCCGGCCGGCCGCTTCCCCGCACCGCCGCCGCAGTCCCCAAAGCACGGCGTCCCACTGTTCCGGAGCCTTGAGCCGCAGCCCCAGCACCCAGCGCCGGAAAGCCCATACCGCCAGCGTCTCGGCGCCGTCGTGTTCCACATCCTCCAGGTCGAAGGCGTCGTCATGCTCCGGCTGGAGCGCGGCGGAGTTATAGAGCATCTGGTTCGACACGACAGCCTCCATGAAAGTGATAATCACTCGCAAATCTCGATTACCATGTTTTGAGAATCGTTCGCAAGAAACTTCGTCGATGGAGGATCGGCAAGTTCCATCGAAATGCCGGTCTGAAAAATTAACGTTTAATTCGCGAAACCTGCCGAGACTGATCCCGGAAGGGTCAAGCAAATAATCTGTCGGGGGTTGGATATGATCGGCACTTTGAAGATAAAGCACAAGATCATGCTGATCGTCGCCGCCGGCCTGGCTGGCCTCATTATAGTCGCCGGTGTTTCCCTGATGACGTTGCGTGCCCAGATGTTTTCCGAGCGCCAGGACCAAACCCGGCACCTGATCGAGACTGCCACCACTCTTGTAGATCATTATGCCCAGGCAGTCCGTGACGGCACTCTTTCCGACGATGCAGGCCGGAAGGCAGCACTGGAGGCGGTATCCTCGCTCCGCTACTCGGACGGAGAGTACTTCTTCGTACTCGACCGCGCCGGTACGGTCGTGGCGCACGGGGTCGACCCCCGACTGGTCGGCAAGAACCTTAGGGAAGTCAAGGACCAGAACGGCGTCGCTTTCGTCGCCCAAATGCTTGAGGGCGCAAAGTCGCCGGAGGGCGTGACCGTGCGCTACGTCTGGCCCAAGGGAAAAGGTTCATCCGAACCTATGCCGAAGATAGCCTTCGCCAAGCGCCATCCGGGCTGGGACTGGGTCATCGGCTCGGGCGTCTATGTCGACGACGTCGACAAGGCCTTCGTCGTGGCAGCATTGCAATTGGCGGGAACCAGTCTGGTGGTGATCGTGCTGCTCGGAACGGCCGCCAGCCTGCTCGGCCGCGCGATCGTCAAGCCGATCCCGATCATGCAGCGCTCCATCGCCGCCGCGCGGGCCGGCGACCTGTCGCAGACGGTCAGCGTCGGCACCGGCGATGAAGTCTCCGAAATGGCCCAGGACTTCAATCACTTGCTGGAGAGCCTGCGCGGCAGCATCGGCGAAGTCGGCATGGCGAGCGGATCGGTCTCGGCAGCCTCCGTCGAGCTGACGGCGTCGTCCGAGGAGATGAGCCGGAACGCCGAATCGATGAACACCCATGCCGACGAAATCAGCCATGCCATGAGTGGTGTCGTCGCGGCGGTCGGCGAACTTTCCGGCATCGCCGGGCAACTGGCCGACAGCGCCGACAGCGTAGCCGCCGCATCCGAGCAGATGACGGCTTCGATCAAGGAAGTCGCGCGCCACGCGGCCAACAGCTCCGACGTCGCCCATCAGGCCTCCACCGCCGCCGGGCAGGCACGCGACACGCTGGGAGGCGCGGAAGAGGCGATCAGATCGGCGGTGGAAGATATCCGGCAGCTTTCGGCCAACAGTGCCGAGATCGGCGAAGTGATCAAGGTGATTTCCGATATCGCAGAGCAGACCAACCTGCTGGCGCTGAATGCCACGATCGAGGCGGCGCGCGCGGGCGAGGCCGGAAAGGGGTTCGCCGTGGTCGCCACCGAGGTCAAGAACCTCGCGACCCAGAGCGCCCGCGCCGCGGAGAACATCGCCCAGCGCATCACGGCGACACAGGAGCAGACGGGCCGCTCCGTGGACTCGATAACCCAGGTCGCCGGCGCCATGACGCTGGTTTCGAAGTCGATCGTCTCCATCCACGACGTGATCGCGCGGATCGACGAGATTGCCAGCGCCATCGCAGCCGAGGTGACCCAGCAGACCGCGACGACCAGCGAGATCGGCCGCAATGTCAGTCAGGTGGCGGAGTCCGCGAAGACGGTGGCCGCTGACACGGGTGAGACGTCCGACCAAGCCCATATGGTACGCGACGCCCTGCTGACGATGGTCCATATCTCGGAAAGCACGGCGGCCGGTGCGACCGAGACATCGAGCGCTGCAGGCGAGTTGAGCAGGCTGGCATCCATGCTGGACCAGCTCGTCAAGCGCTACAAGCTTGCCGCATAAGCGCCGTCGGTTCTCAAGTTCCCTCCTCCCTGCTCTGGCCCGCCGCCGGATGTCCCGCTATGGTCTTGGCTTCCGGCGCCGAAAGGGCGCCTGGACAAACGCCACCGGCAAACGCCACGGGCAACAACCAGGGAGAAGAAACATGGCGGGCACCATCACGGCGCGACTGGCCGAACTTGGTATCGAACTACCGAAGCTGCCGGCACCGGCCGGCGCCTACGTCCCTTATACGATCTCGGGCAAGATGCTGTTCATCTCCGGACAGATCCCGATGCGCGACGGCGCGCTGTCCCATACCGGCAAGGTCGGTTCCGACCTTTCGGTGGACGACGGCTATGCCTGCGCCCGCGTCTGCGCACTGAACATCCTGGCCCAAGCGGCGGCAGCCTGCGGCGGCGACCTGGACAAGGTGGCGCGCTGTCTCAAGCTGGGCGGTTTCGTCAATTGCGGCCCGGACTTCAACGACCACCCCAAGGTGATCAACGGTGCTTCCGAACTGATGCTCCAGGTCTTCGGCGACAACGGCAAGCACGCGCGTTTCGCGGTCGGTGCCCCGTCCCTCCCCCTCGGTTCGGCGGTCGAGGTCGAAGCGATTTTCGAACTCGCCTAATCGTCTTGCGCCGCACCGCAAAAACTCTAATTCTGTAGACATGCCAGACGGAAAAGACCCAGACGGAAAAGACATTGTTACGGTCAAGGTGATGCCCGGCATCGGTGCGATTGACGCCGCCGCCTGGGATGCCTGTGCCGGTGAGGAAAATCCATTCCTCAGTCACGCCTTCCTCAAGGCGCTCGAAGACAGCGGGTCCTGCCGCGCCGCGACCGGGTGGCAACCGCAGCATCTTGCGCTGGAAGCGCCTGACGGCAGCGTCATGGGAGCGGTTCCGCTCTACTTGAAGAACCATTCCTACGGCGAATACGTGTTCGATCACGCCTGGGCCAATGCCTACGAACGGGCGGGCGGCAGTTACTATCCGAAACTTCAGGCGGCGGTGCCGTTCACCCCGGTGACCGGCCCGCGCCTGCTGCTTCGGCCAGACGCGCCTGAAGGCGCCGCGCAGGCGCTGATCGCCGCCATGGAACAACTGGCATTGCGGCATCAAGTATCTTCGGTCCACGTGACTTTCCCGACCGAAGCGGACTGGAACACGCTGGGCGACGCCGGCTGGCTCCAGCGGGTCGGACAGCAATACCACTGGGAAAACAGGGGCTACGGCAGCTTCGACGATTTCCTGGGCGACCTGAACTCGCGCAAGCGCAAGAGCATCCGCAAGGAACGGCGCGAAGTCGCCGAAACTGGCGTCAAGATCCACACGCTGACCGGCGACGACCTCCGCCAGGAGCATTGGGACGTCTTCTACAAGTTCTACATGGACACCAGCGACCGCAAATGGGGCAGCGCGTATCTGAACCGCAAGTTCTTCCGCCTGCTGGGCGAAACCATGGCAGACCGGGTCGTATTGATCCTGGCCGAAGACGACGGCGAATGGGTTGCCGGCGCCCTGAACCTTCTCGGGGCCGACACCTTGTATGGCCGCAACTGGGGATGCGTCGCCACCTATAAGCACCTGCATTTTGAAGCCTGCTACTACCGTGCGATCGATTTCGCGATCGAGCGCGGGCTGAGCCGGGTCGAAGCCGGCGCACAGGGCCAGCACAAGATCCAGCGCGGCTACCTGCCGACTCCGACATACAGCGCCCACTGGATTCGCGATCCCGGCTTTCGGTCGGCAATCGACGATTACCTCAGGCGCGAGCGGGTCGCCGTCGCCCAGGATATCGACGCCCTGATGGAGGACAGTCCGTTCCGGCAGGAAAACGGATAGCGCCGGGTCCGCTGGTTAGTCCAGCCAGCGGGCCAGCGTCGAAGCGGCGTCACCGTGAACCAGGGATGACCGCTCCCGTGGCGGCGCGCCATCGACGCGGAGACCGAGCAGAGTTTCCACCAAGGGCTCGCCGTCCCCACTGATTTTCACCTGACCGCGCGCCGCGATATGGGGATGGTCGGGCACATCAGCCAGTTCCACAACGGCTTCCAGACAGCAGTCCACGCCGGCGAACACCTCTTGCCAATGTTTCAAAGAATGGGCCGCCAGCGTCTCGGCCACTTCGGCGATCAGCGCGGTTTGTGGAAGCGGCTCCGACTGGCGTGCAGTCCACTCGGGCTTGCCGATGGTCGCGCAGAATGTCGCCCAGAACTTTTCCTCGATGGACCCCAGGCTGATGAACCGTCCATCCGCCGTCCGATAGATCCTGTTATAGGCAGCCCCTCCCGTCAGCATGTCCTGCCCAGGGCGGGGAGGTGCTCCGCGACGCGCCATGGTCAGCGGCCAGGATTGCCATCCGAGCACCGTTTCCATCAGGCTGATGTCGAGATAAGCGCCCCGGCCCGTCCGTACTCGGCGGAAAAGCGCGGCCGACACGGCGGCGACGGCCTGTATGGCGGCGGAGTGGTCGGCTACCGGCGGATAGCTCATGACGGGAGTTCCGCCGGTACCCGACGCCGCAAGTCCACCGCCAAGCGCCATATAGTTCAGGTCGTGCCCGGCGCGCAGACGGTATGGACCGCCCTGCCCCCAGCCGGACAGCGCCACATGGACCAGTCCAGGGTTGATCTCCTCCAGCCGGGCGCGGGGAAAGCCCAGCTTGTCCAGGGTGCCGGGACGAAAGCTCTCAACCAGGACATCGGCGCGCTCGACCAGTTGCTCGAATGCTGCCCGGTCTTCCTGACCTTTCAGATCGAGATGGACGATCGTCTTTCCGGCGTTCACCAGCTTGTAGGCGGGAGCCAAACCGTCACTGTCGACTCCGCCAAGGCGGCGCATCGGGTCGCCCGTCGGCGGCTCGACCTTGACGACATCGGCGCCGAGATCGGCGAGCATCTGACCGGCATAAGGGCCGGGAAGGTACTGGCTGAGGTCGAGTACCCGGATTCCTTCCAGCATCAGATCGGCCAACATCAGATCCGCCATCCTCAGCCGGTCCCGAACTTCAGCAGACCGGGCGCCTTGTCGATGATTTCTTCCAGGATCGCCTCGGCCGTATCGAGGTCGTTTGCCAGTCCCGTGCTCAGCCGGCTTACATAGTCCGGCCGCCGCAGCTTTTCGCGCGCTTCGTAGAGGCTGTGCAACTCGGCGATGAAGATTTCCCGCGCACCCAGCGGCAGGATCGTGTTCGCCGACAGCACGAAGAAGAAGCGCATGCTGGCCTTGATCAGCAGGCCGAGCATAAGGATGTCCATCCGCTCGAACTCGCTTTTCAGGTCGTCCACCTTGCCGTCGGCGATATGCTTCAAGCGTCCTTCGATCAGGATGCACAGTGCCTTGAACTCACCGACCTTGTCGCGGAAGTGACGGTAAGCGATGAAGCTGTTGTTCGCAGCTTCCTTCTGGGCATCGACGGCCAGTTTGGCCGCTTCCCTGGCCTGCCGCTCCAATGCATGTAGCAGGCCTTCGACTTCGCTGCGCTTATAGGTGCGTTGAACCACGGGGAGCATCCGGCGAGTAGCTGGGACTTATTCTATTAGCATGCGATGCGAGTGGCGTCACGCTAACAAGACAGCCGTTTGCTGCTATGCGGCAAAAACGAAAGCGGGGCTCCGAAGAGCCCCGCCGTCGCAGTCTGTATCAAACTTCGAGGATGAAGCGTCAGTCCACCATTTCGGGGACTTTTTCCTCTTCGTGATCCGTCGGCGGCGGGTCGGGGTAGATGAAGGTCAGCTTGTCGTCGGCGACCGCCACCTTGACATTGCCGCCCTTCGCCAACTTGCCGAACAGCAACTCCTCGGCCAGCGGCTTCTTGATGTTCTCCTGAATCACGCGAGCCAGGGGCCGGGCACCGTAGAGCGGATCGTAGCCCTTCTTGCCCAGCCACTCCCGAGCCCCGTCGGTCAGTTCGATCGACACGCCCCGGTCGGTAAGCTGAGCTTCCAACTGGATGACGAACTTATCGACAACCTGCCCGATCACCTCCGGCGACAGGGCCGAGAACGGGATGATGCTGTCCAGACGGTTGCGGAACTCCGGCGTGAACATCCGGTTGATCGCCTCGGTGTCCTCGCCGATCCGCGCCGCCCGTTCGAAGCCGATCGCGGGCTTCGCCATGTCGGACGCACCGGCATTGGTCGTCATGATCAGGATCACGTTGCGGAAATCGACCGTCTTTCCGTTGTGGTCCGTCAGCTTGCCGTGGTCCATCACCTGCAACAGGATGTTGAACAGGTCCGGGTGCGCCTTCTCGATTTCATCGAGCAGCAGGACCGCGTGCGGATGCTGGTCGATGGCGTCGGTCAGCAAGACGCCCTGGTCGAAGCCAACATAGCCCGGCGGGGCACCGATCAGGCGCGACACGGTGTGGCGCTCCATGTACTCCGACATGTCGAAGCGGATCAGCTCGATCCCCAGCGTCAGGCTGAGCTGGCGCGCCGCCTCGGTCTTGCCGACGCCGGTCGGACCGCTGAACAGGTAGTTGCCGATCGGCTTTTCCGGATCGCGCAGCCCGGCTCTCGCCAGCTTGATCGCCGAAGACAGAGCTTCGATCGCCTTGTCCTGTCCGAAGACCATCGTGCGCAGGT
>DASQKT010000455.1:0-4528 GCA_035630415.1 Skermanella sp. | reverse complement strand
CACCAGATTACCTGGGGACAAGGCTCGGAGTAGGTTCCCTGGGCACAGATGGTTTCCTTGACGTCCTGGGCCATGGCGCCACCAGCGGCGCCTCCCGTCAGGACAGCGGTACAGAGCGCAGCCAACGCTATCTTGTTCATGTTCCCTGATCTCCCCTGCCAAGCATCTTCGTTTTATCCGTACCCAGGATTGTCCTGGCGCCGGTGCGACACCTGATTGCGGAGAACGGTCCACTGGTACTACCGGTTCCACCGGTGCGGTTTCACGTGAAGCAAAAACGGCCCTGCTCAGCTATGCGGAAATACCCTTTTTCATCCGGCCTGGAAGACGTTAAGATTTATGGTTAACGTGAATCGCGCCGCTTGGTCTCGACGACCACGTTGGGGGCGTCGCCCGCGCTCCCGCTGACATTGCCGCCGCCACCCATGACGGCGTCGCGCAGATCGCGCCGGGCTACCTTGCGCGCCGGAGCCCTGCTGGCGGTGGCGCCCTCCGCGTCGATCTCCGCATTGACCCTGGCAGGCGCCTGGCGATCGATCAGGCCCAGTTCGGCCGCATGGTTGGCGATGGCAAGACTGTCCGCCGCCAGCACCATGTCGCTCCCGGCTGCCGTCACCGCCTTCGCCAGTTCCTCGATCTCCCGAATCCTCGTCTCGTCGCGGGAGACGTTGCGGATATAGACCGCCGCCACCCGCCCCGGATACTCGTCGACGATCTGCCGGTAGACTTCAGGATCATGCTGGCCGCTGTCGCCGATCAGGACGAAGGGCAGGTCCTTGTAGAGCGCCAGCATGTTGGCGATCAGTTCGCGCTTGTGGTCCTCCGCCTTGCGGGGCATCGGGCTTTTCCAGGTGATGCCCCATTCCCGCAGGAACAGCATGGGGCCGATGGGGATGTTGTGCATCTGGAAGAACTCGTCCAGCACATCGTAGATCCCCCAGGGTGCGCGCGAGACATAGAGCATCGGGTTGCGCTCATCGCCGGACGCTCCCGCATGCATCTCCCGGTAAAGCGCCGCCACGCCGGGAAAGGCGACACGGCTTTCCGCATCCTGGACGAACAGCCGCCACATCATCTTCAGCTTGCTGGCGACGCCTGTGAACATGACTGTATCGTCGATATCGCTGATAACGACATGGCGGCAGCGCTCCGGCGGAATGAAGATCTGCGCTGTCGCGGTGACCGGTTCCAGTTGCTCCAGCACCAGTTCCATGTCGTGCCAGCAGTCGCGGCTTGGGGCCAGTTCCCGGACCTTCAGATGAAACCGGAAATAGCCGTCGCGGTCGGTCGCCGTGCGCTGCTCGGTCCCGCCGAACCGGGCGCGCACCGTCGCGTCCGCGACGGAGCGGCGGACGATCCTGCGGCCGATATCGCGAAGATCGGCGGCCAGATCGTCTTCGCCGCCGCCGTGTTCCGTATGGGACTGCCGGAACACCCGGCCGATCAGGAAGACTTCCTCCCGCGATCCGTAGCCGCGATAGGGCTGGAGGACGGTACCGCGTTTGCCATGGGCCGTACGGACAGGCCGGGCCGCCAGATTGAGGATGCGGGTCGCCGCTCTCTTCCATTTGCCGAGGGTGCCGCGCGAGGCCATCGCATTTCCGTCCTTCCGAATTTCCTTCTTCCTTAATGCGTGAAACTCCGGAAAATTCCCAAAAACCTTGTGCCTCTGTAAATCCGTCCCCGGCCTCCGTACTTATGGGGAAACACTCTGAGGATATGAGACATGCGAAAGCCCGTGGTCGTCACCATCCCCCATCAGCTCGGACGCGAGGAGGCAAGGCGGCGCCTTCAGGAGGGCATGGGGCAGGTCCGTTCCCAGCTTTCCGGCGTCGGCGCCACGGTGGAAGACCGCTGGACCGACGACCGGCTGGCCTTCGACGTGGCCGTCCTTGCCCAGACGATCAGCGGGCGGGTCGATGTCGGCGACAACGAAGTCCGCCTGGAAGTGGATCTGCCCTGGATGCTCGCGATGCTGGCCGAGAAGATCACGGGCAAGATCGCTAAGCAGGGAACATTGATGCTGACGAAGAGCTGAGCTACGGCCGGTCTTTCGGCAAGCTCAGCCGTAGCCGGCGGGCCTCATTGGCAAGCGCCGGTTGGCCGGTATGCCGCGCCAGGGATTCGGCGCGGCGGAGACGGGATGCTGCTTCGTCGTCGCCTTCCTGGGCGGCGCTCCTGCCGGAGCGGAACCAGAAGTCGGCCGCCTTCGCCTTCTGGCCGTTCCTCTCCGTCGATTCCGCCGCAAAAGCGAGCGCCCGTGCGACGCCCGGCTCGTCGCCGGAGGTGCGGCGCAGGGCTTCCTCCGCCATGAAGGCGTCGGCGGCCTGGACATAGTCTTTCCGGATCAGGTGAAGCCTGCCCGTCAGATGAAGGCTGTCCGCCTTCATCTCCGGCTGCTCGCCGCTTCGGGAGAGTGTGTCCGAGGCGGCGGTAAGGGCTGCAACGTCGCGCCGGTCCGCCGCGATCAGGCCGAGCAGGAACGTAGCACGGTTCGCCGCCATCGGATCGTCGGGAGCAGCGGCGACCTCGCGGGCCAGCCGTTCCGCCACGACGGTCTCCTTCAGCCGGTAGCGCGCCGTAGCCTCGACCAGCGCCAGGGCGGGACGGGCGGGGCGGCCCCGGCGCGCCAGTTCCTCCCTGGTCCTGGAGGCAGCCTGCCCCGCTTCCTTCGGCTTGCCGGCGCGCAGGTACGAGAATGCCAGTTCCTGGCCCGCCACGGCGATCGCCGCCACGTCGTCGCGCGCATAGGCGCGATCCAGGCTGCCGGAATATGCCCGTACCGCCTGATCGTAGCGGCCGGACAGGAAGGCGAAGCGGGCCATTTCCAGCGACGCCGAGATCTCCGCATCCTGCACCGCCTCGGGACCGGGCGACAGCTCCGGCGTGCTGCCGCAGGCGGTCAGTATCAAGCAGAGGATGGCGGCGGGGATACCGCCGCGACTCCAACTCACGGGCGGACCTCCAACGGCGACAGCGGTTTCCGCTCGGGCTGGCCGGGCTGGCCGCCTCCGCCGCCCAGCAGCCAATTCCCCTGCAACTGGACCAGCAGCCGTTCCAGCTCCGCCACGGCGGCCTGGGTCTGGTTGATGAACATCGGCAACTCCGCCGAGGCGGAGCCGGCTTTGCCTGCCAGGTCCCGGATCTGCGGCACCAGCCGGTTGACGTTGCGCAGGACGGTGTTCAGCGACACCAGAGCCGCATCGGCATTGCCGACCACGGGCGGCACCTGGGCGACCGCCGCTTCCAGGTCGCGGATAAGGGTATCGTCCACCAGCAGGCGGCCGGCCGAACCCTCGCCCCGGTCCAACTCCTCCGTGATGTTCGCCAGGGCCGCCATGACGCGGTCGGTCTTATCGATGACCGGGAAGATCTTGGTGCTCAACTGGTCGATGATCTGCCCGATATTTTCGGTGGCGCCACGTTCCGGTGCCGCCTCCAGCACGGCATAGTCCCAGTCCAGTTCCGTCCCGGTGCCGCGCGTGATGTCGAGGAAGGCGGCGCCCGCTATGCCGAACTGTTTTCGGATCAGCACCTTGGAATCGCTCCGGATGAAGGGCTGCATCGCCTTGTCGATCCGGACGATGGCGTGGAAGTTCTCGGTCGGATTGATCACGATCTCCCGGACCTCGCCGGCCCTGGTGCCCAGCACCTCGACGGCGGAACCGCGCGCCAGACCCGCCAGTCCTTCGGCTGGCATGATGACCCGCAAGGTCGATGTCGGGTTGAGCAGTCCCTGTAGCACGCCGGCCTGGAGGATGGCGGCGACGAAGACCGCCAGCGCCAGCAGCACGAACAGGCCGATGCGCCGGCTGGCGTAGCGGAATTGCCGAGGTTCTCCGATGGGTTCTCCGGTCATCGTGTACCCTCCTCAGCGACAACAGCGTCGCCGCGCAGCCGGTACCGGCGGGTAGCGGGTATGGCGGGCTCGTACCAGAGCGTCGAATCAAGCGTGAACCACAGCACGGCGCCGTCGCGGTCGCGAACATTCCGGATCGCATTGACCAGAGCGCCGACGCTGTCGGCTGGCGGCCCTTCCAGGATCACCAGATCGGGCGATCCGGTGAAGGCGCGGATCAGGTCGGCTCTCGCCAAGTCGGGAGTAGTCGCCTGCCCCGGCAGCACCGTGGGCAATCCGGGCAGGCCGAAGCTGGCGGACAGCCGGTTCGCCTCGTCTCGGATCTCGCCATAGGGGCGGGTGGTATGGTGAAGCTGGGGCAGCAGGATGTTATCGATCAGGCTCAGATACGGGACCCAGGAACCGCGCCGGAAGCTGTGCCCGATCCGCCCGCGCAATGCGTTGGCATGGTCGGGCTGTAGCCGCCGCCAGTCGCGGCCAAGCATGCTGACGACTCCCTGCGAGGGCGGCGTCAGCCCGCAGGCGGCATCGGCGATCGCGCGCTCATGTTCCTCATCACCCGGATCGATCAGGACCAGATCGCCGGCGCCAAGACTCAGATTGGCCGACAGGCCGTCCATCAGGACGGCGGCGGAGAATTCCAGAACCGGCGGCTGGTCCATCGTCTAC
>DASQKT010000454.1:0-10424 GCA_035630415.1 Skermanella sp. | reverse complement strand
TGTCACTGGGACTGGGAGCCTGCGAAGGGATGAGCACCGGCGAAACCGTCGGAGCCCTGGGCGGTGCGGCCGGCGGCGGTTTGCTCGGGTCTCAGATCGGCGGCGGCAGCGGCAAGCTGGCGGCCACGGCGGTCGGTACGCTGGTCGGTGCGCTGGCTGGCGGCAAGCTCGGCGGTTATCTCCAGGGCAACGACCAGCAGACGGCGACCCAGGCCGAACAGAGCGCCGTCGCCCAGGGCGAACCGATCCAGTGGACCAACCCGGAAACCGGCAACCGGGGCACGATCGAGCCGACCCGGACATACCAGGACCAGAGCGGCCAGACCTGCCGCGAGTACCAGCACACCGTCTATGTCGGCGGCAGAGCCGAGCAGGCGCGCGGCAATGCCTGTCTGCAAGCGGATGGAACCTGGCGGATCGTGAGCTGATCGGCTTTGCCGATATTAGGAACGGCTTTGCCGATGGACGGAGCGGCACGCCGGCCGATGCCGCTGACATCCGTGATAGTGATAGTGATCGCGATAGCGGCGGCGGCAGGTCCGGCGGCGGCCCAGTACGACGCGGCACTTCACGCCTTTAATCGCGGCGACTTCCCGACAGCCGCCCGGCAGTTCGAACAGGCCGCCCGCGAAGGCGATGCCGATGCCCAGTACTGGCTTGGCCGAATCTATGCGGACGGTTTGGGCCACCCGCGCGATTCAATCGCCGCCTACGGCTGGTTCGACCGGGCCGCCGCCCAGGGGCATCAGGATGCAACGATCCTGCGCGACCAACTGGCGCCGCTGATGACGCCGGATCAAGTCGCGGAGGCCCAACGGCGCACCGATCCCGGCAGCGCCGCCGCTGATCGGGACGCGCGCGAACTGATCGCGGAGGTCCAACGGGAATTGAACCGGCTGGGGTACCGGTCGGGGCCGCCCGACGGCATCGCCGGAAACCGGACCCGGACCGCCATCGAGCGGTTCCAGCGCGAAGCGGGACTGGATGTCACCGGCACGGCGACCGGTCAGTTGCTGGACCGTCTGCGCGTAAGCGGACAATGAAAAAAGGGGCAGCGGATGACCGCTGCCCCTTCTCTCCAACCCTCTGTTCCGGACGGACCCGGAACCTGCCTGAATTAGAAGTTCAAGCGGGTGCTGATGACGGCGACGTAGCCTTCGTTGTCGGCCCGGATGCCGCTGTTGAGAGCGCCGACGCCAACGACTGTCTCATCGACGTACATCAAGTCGCCCTGAAGGACGAGGCCCGGAGCAACGGTATAAGCGACACCGCCGCCGTAGGTCTTGTAGTCGGAGGCATAGGTCGTGAAGCCGGCCTTGGCGCCTTCGGCATCGGCGTACGTGACGCCTACAGCGAACGGACCGGCGGTATAGCTGGCGCCGAGGTGCCAAGCGGTCGCGTCGCCGGCGACGGTGTTACGGCGTGCGCCATAGTCGTCACCTTCGATGTAGCCGCCACCGAACTTGAAGCCAGCGTAACCGAGCTGAGCACCAGCCTGCCAGGCGAAGAAGTCTTCAAGCTGGGTGGCGCCAGCAGCGGTGGTGAACGGCGGGAACTGACGGTCTTCGCCGCTGCCCATGGAGCCGGTGGCGCCGAGAGCGACCGAGAAGCCGGCGAAGGTGCCGGTGTAGTTCGCACCGAACTCCCAGAAGTCCTTATAGGACGGGGTATCGGACTTCAAAGCGACTACGTTCTGAGCTTCGCTGCCATTCTGGGTGGCGTAGCTGATACCAGCCTGGATGCCGGCGAAGCGCGGGGTCAGGTACATGACCTTGGTCGCGTCACCCGAGTCCGGAGCCTTGACCAGACCGAAGAACGGGGTGGCGCCGAAACGGACCGTGGTGGGGCTCACACCAGTGTCGAGGAAGTCGTAGGCGTCGCCGTCGATCTGCTCGATGCCGACCAGCGGGGCGTAGATGGCCAGGGTGTCGGCGGCGCCGTCGAAGTCACCCAGTTCGATACGGCCCCAGGTGCCGGACAGGTAGACCGACGCTTCGTCGGTGGTCACACCGCCGCCGGCGCTGGAGTTCTGCAACTCGACCTTGGCGCCGTAGAGCAGGCCGTTGTCGGCCTTGCCGTCAGCCCGGACGACGATTTCCGTCTCGAGCTGGAATTCACGGCTGGTGCGGTTCGGAGCATCGTCGTCGTAGTAAGCACCGAAGAACTCGGTGTAACCGCCGAGGGAAACAGTGATCTGCGCCTGAGCGGCCTGTGCATACAGAGCAGCGGCTGCGATCGCGGTGGTCCCCAAAAGGATCTTTTTCATTTAAGCTACCCCTATCGAGTATTCATTCAACCGACGCAGCCACGATCGTGTCGTCCCCGCTGTCGTCTTGGCGGTATACATACCTCAATGCTCGCCCTTCCAAAGTTCTTTCTGACAACAACTGTGAGCTTTGGCCACATATGTGTTTCTCGTGTAACATAATCCATATGGATTATTACTTATGTCGGAGCATCTACATTAAAGACGGACTGAATTTTATTTGGATTTTTCAGATCCGTTTTTTGCAGCTTTTTGACCCCACGGCAGTGCGACAAACAGGGCCCGATATTTCGCATAGCCAAAGACGACAACCTGCCATAGTCTCGGACAGGCGGGTGATGGCCTGTTCCGGGCAAATCGTTTTGGTAACTGGTTGAGATACAACCGACGTCGGGGCACGACCGTTACATGGAAGTCAATAATCTGATCATTCTGATCGCGGCGGTACTTCTGCTGGTCAGTATTTTTACGAGCCTGATCTCGTTCCGGATCGGTGCGCCATTACTTCTGATTTTCCTTGGCGTCGGATTGGCCGCCGGAGTGGACGGCATCGGTGGAATCAGCTTCGACAACACGCCTGCCGCCTTCCTGATCGGCAGCGTGGCGCTTGCCATCATCCTGTTCGAGAGCGGTTTCGACACGCGTTTCTCGAGCTACAGGGTCGCGGCGGCCCCGGCGCTGACCCTCGCCACCTTCGGCGTTCTCATCACGACAAGCCTCGTGGGGCTTGCCGCCCATTACGCGCTCGACCTTCCCTGGCGCGAATCGCTGCTGGTCGGCGCCATCGTAAGTTCCACCGACGCGGCGGCGGTGTTCTTCCTGCTGCGGGTCGGCGGCATCACCCTTCGCGACCGTGTCCGTTCCACGCTAGAGATCGAATCGGGCACCAACGACCCCATGTCGATCTTCCTGACCATAGCGCTGGTCGAATTGATCACGGCCGACGGAAGTCAGTCGATGTGGCATCTGCCGACCTTGTTCCTAGCCCAGATCGGCGGCGGCGTGCTGTTCGGGCTGATCGGCGGCGGCCTGCTGGTGCTCGCGATCAACAGGATAAAGCTGGAGCCGGGGCTGTACCCGATCGTCTCCCTGTCCATGGCCCTGTTCATCTTCGCGCTTGCCGGCGTCGCCGAGGGCAGCGGCTTCCTCGCCGTCTATGTCGCCGGTCTGGTCGCCGGCAATGCCAAGCTGCGCGGCGCCCAAAGCCTGCGCAGGTTTCACAACGGCCTCACCTGGCTCAGCCAGATCGTGATGTTCGTGATGCTGGGATTGCTGGCCAGCCCTTCGCAGTTCCCCGGCCTTTTCCTGCCGGCGGCGGCGCTTGCCGCGGTTCTGATCCTGATTGCACGTCCCATCGCCATCTGGTTGTGCCTGGCTCCCTTCCGCTTCACCAACAACGAGACCACCTTTATCGCCTGGGTCGGGCTGCGCGGCGCCGTGTCGATCCTGCTGGCGATCGTCCCGATCCTGTTCGGCCTGCCGGACGGACAGCTCTACTTCAACATCGCGTTCATGATCGTGATGATGTCGCTGCTGGTGCAGGGCTGGACCATCCGTCCGCTGGCCCATTGGCTGAAGCTGATCGTCCCTCCCCGGATCGGCCCGGTGGACAGGGTCGAGCTGGAGCTGCCGGGACAGGCCGACTACGAGTTGGTGGCCTATACGATCCTTGAACATAGCCCCGTGGTCAGCGGCCACCGGCTGCCCCGCTGGGCACGGCCCTCCCTGATCATCCGCGATGGGCAGGTGCGGACCATCCACACCGTGCGGCATCTTCAGGCAGGCGATCTGGTCTACCTGTTCACGGCGCCGTCGCGCGTTTCCATGCTCGACCGCCTGTTCGGCGAAACCCGAGAGCTGGCGGAGGACGACCGCCAGTTCTTCGGCGATTTGGCGCTCAAGGCCGACATGACGGTCGCGGCTCTCGCGGAGCTTTACGGACTGCCGCTGTCGATCCGCAACGCCAAGCTCACGCTGGCCGAGCTGTTCCGGCAGGAGTTCCGCGACGCGGTCGAGATCGGCGACCGCCTGCGCATGGGGTCGGTAGAGTTGATCGCACGCGACATGCAGGATGGGGAACTCCGGATCGTCGGGCTGGCGCTGGAGCCGGCCATGCCGCAGACCGGCCCGCGCCCTCCCGCCATCCCCCTGCCCCGCGACCTGATCCGCATGATCGAGGCGGCGCGCAGCCGCCTCTATTTCCGGCTTTGGCAAAGGCGTCAGCGCCGTCAGGCGCGGCGGGCGGAGCGTCAGGCACGCCGCAAAGCCAAGCGAGCGGCAAAGGCCGGGACGACCGAACCGGAGGATTGATTCCGCCGTCAGCCAATCCAATTGCAACCGAGTCGCTGACGCACGGGTTGTTAGGCGATCGGGAAAATCGATGGATTGAGGCTGATGTTTGATTGGATCACCGGTTTGATGAATGGGCTGGGCTACGCGGGTATCGCCCTCCTGATGTTCCTGGAGAATATATTTCCGCCGATCCCGTCCGAAGTCGTGATGCCGCTGGCGGGCTTCACTGCGACTCAGGGCGGCATGTCCCTGGTGGGCGTGATCGCGGCCGGAAGCATCGGCTCGCTGGCCGGAGCCCTGCCCTGGTACTATGCCGGCCGCGTCTACGGGCATAAGCGGATGCGGGAATTCGCCGACCGGTATGGCCGCTGGATCACGGTGTCGCCGGAAGACATCGACCACGCGACCGACTGGTTCAACCGCCATGGCCGGTCCGCCGTGCTGATCGGCCGTCTCGTGCCGGGCGTGCGCACCCTGATTTCGGTGCCTGCCGGTATCAGCGGGATGGGGCTGTTCCCGTTCCTGCTCTACTCCACCATCGGCACGGTCGCCTGGACCAGCCTGCTGGCCATCTGCGGCTACATCCTGCGCGACCAGTGGAGTGCGGTGGAATCCTACATCAGCCCGATCAGCTCCGTTCTGATCGTGGTGCTGGTTCTCTGGTTCGCCAGCCGCTACGTGCGCCAATGGCGGGGCCGGCGCCGGCAAAAGCAGGAAATGTCACAGCAAGCAGGAGAATAGGCCGGCATCCACCCGAGACATTGAAGCCTCCCCCTTGTTCCTCTACAACAACGCGAACGCTAATATACTAAAAGTTGTGTAGATTTGCTGGAGGCCAGATGCTGGCAATTTGGTGGAACAAGGGTGTAATTACCGGGGCCGGACTGGGGCTTTGCCTCGGACTTGCGGCAACGGCGGCGCCGGCCCATGCCGCGCCGAAGACGATCTACGCCTTCGGTGACAGCCTGACCGATACGGGCAACATCACGTCGTCGAGCTTCGGCATCGTCCCGCTGTCGCCGCCCTATGCGCCCGGCCGCTTCTCCAACGGACCGCTCTGGATCGACCGGGTGGCGGAGGCCTATGGCACACAGGTCACGCCGTCGCTGGCGGGTGGCAACGACTATGCTTTCGGCGGTGCTACCACGGGCGGCACCGTTCCCCCCGGCGTCACCTTCCAGACGCTCGACTTCCTGGCGCGGCAGGGCACGCGGGGCGCTGACCCGGAAGCGCTGTATATCGTCTATGGCGGCGGCAACGACGTGCGGAACGAGCTGACCTCGACCCTGGCGCCGGAAACCCTGGCCGCCGCCGCGACCGAGAACGTGCGGCAGGCGATCACCAACCTCGCTTTGGCGGGGGCCGAGTACATCATGGTGCCGAACCTCAGCGATCTGGCATTGACGCCGGAGTCGATCGCGGGAGGTCCGGAAATGATGAACCGCGCCACTACCCTGTCCGCCGCCTTCAACACGGCGCTGACCGGCGTCCTCGCGGGTCTGGAAGCGGCCTACCCGATCGACCTGATCCCGCTGGATGTCCGCAGCCTGTTCAACTCCGTCGTCGGCAACCCGGCGCAGTACGGCCTGACTAACGTCGATACCCCCTGCTTCACCGGTGCGGTCGACCGTCCTGGGACGGTCTGCACCAACCCTGACGAATACTTCTTCTGGGACAGCGTCCATCCGAGCACCGTCGCCCACCGGATCTTCGGCGATTACGCACTGGCGGCCCTGGCGGGCTGGGACGGGGCGGACGGTGATTCCGGCGCCGATCCTGATGGCGACCCGCTTCAGGTCGCCGAACCGGCGACCCTGGCGATGCTAGCCGGCGGGTTGCTCGGTCTTGGCCTCATGCGGCGACGGCAGGCCTGAAGTTTCAGGCCTGCTTGGCGTCGATGACGCCACGGCGGATAGCACGGGTGCGGGTGAAAAGCTCCTCGAGCTTGTCGCCCTCACCCCAGCGGATGGCCCGCTGAAGCGCCGTGATGTCCTCATTGAAGCGCTGGATGATCTCCAGTACCGCTTCCCGGTTGTTCAGGAAGATATCGCGCCACATCACCGGGTCGCTGGCCGCGATTCGGGTAAAATCGCGGAAGCCGCCGGCGGAGAACTTGATCACCTCGGACTTGGTGTCCTCTTCCAGGTCGGTGGCCGTGCCGACGATCGTATAGGCGATCAGGTGCGGCAGGTGGGACGTGATGGCCAGCACCTTGTCGTGGTGCGAGGCTTCCATGAACTCGACGTTCGACCCGAATCGCCGCCACATGCCGGCGACTTTGGCGACGGCCTCCTCGTTGGCTCCTGCCGGCGGCGTCAGGATGCACCAGCGGTTCTCGAACAGCTCGGCGAAGCCCGCTTCGGGGCCGGAATGCTCCGTCCCGGCGACGGGATGGCCGGGAACCAGATGCACGCCTTCCGGCAGATGGGGCGCCACGTCGCGGATGACCGCCTGCTTGACCGATCCGACATCGGTGACGATGGCGCCGGGTGCGCAGTGCGGCGCGATCCGTGCCGCCACATCCGCATAGGTGCCGACGGGGGAGCACAGCACCACCAGATCGGCCCCCGCGACCATCGCTCCGGCATCGGTCGAGGCCTCCGACACCAGTCCCAGCTCCAGGGCCTTGTCGCAGGTCGCCTGACTGCGGGCGCTGCAAACGATCTCCCGCGCCAAGCCCAGCTTGGCGATGGCCCGCGCCATGGACGAACCGATCAGCCCGATGCCGATGAAGGCGACCCGGTCGAACAGCGGCTCACCGCCGGCAGGCGCGGGCGGCGAATCGGCGAGCAATTCGTTCGACATGCAGTCAGCCTTTCAGAAACGCCGCGACGGCATCGGCCACGGCCCGCATTTCATCTTCCGTGCCGATCGAGATCCGCAGGCAGTGCGGCAGACCGTAGCCGCCCATCTGGCGCACCAGGATGCCGCGCGCCTTCAGGAACTGGCGCGCCGATTCGGCCGCCTGATTGCCGTCCGAATCGGCGTTGGCAAACGAAACCAGCAGGAAGTTGGCGATGCTGGGATGGACGGTCAGCCCAAGCTCGGTCAACCGGCCGGCCAGCCATTCCCGCCACGTATCATTGTGGCGCCGGGACCGCTCGATGAATTCCTGGTCCTCGACGGCGGCGACGCCGGCGATCTGCGACGCCGAGCTGACGTTGAACGGCCCCCGCACGCGGTTGAGCACGTCGGCGATGGCCGGCGGGCAATACGCCCAGCCCAGCCGAAGCCCGCCCAGGGCGTAAATCTTGGAGAAGGTCCGCGTCATGACGACGTTGCCGAACTCCTCGACCAGTTCCGCGCCTGCCGTATAGTCCGGCCGGTCCACGTATTCGGCGTAGGCGGCGTCGATCACCAGCACGACATGCTCCGGCAATCCGGCATGCAGCCGCCGCATCTCGTCCGTGGTCAGGAAGCTGCCGGTCGGATTGTTCGGGTTGGCGATGAAGACGATCTTCGTCCGCTCCGTCACATGCGCCAGCAGGGCGTCCACGTCGGCCTTCAATCCCTTTTCCGGCGCCGCCACGGGCGTGGCGCCGACCGACTTGGCCGAGATCGGGTACATCAGGAAGCCGTGGGCGCTGTAGAGTACCTCGTCGCCTTCGCCAGCATACGCGCGGGTCAGCAGCCCCAGCAACTCGTCCGATCCGGTGCCGCAGACGATCCGGGCCGCATCCAGCCCATACAGCCGCGCCAGACTGTCCCGCAGCGCCGTGGAATGGCCGTCCGGATATCGATGCACCTCGGCGGCGGCGTTCCGGTAGGCCTCAACGGCGCGGGGGCTGGGACCCAAAGCGCCTTCGTTGGAGGCCAGACGGATCAGCCTGTCGACACCGGGAGCATGCGCCTCGCCGCCGACATATGGCGATATATCGAGGATTCCGGGACGGGGGGCCGGAGCAGACATGGAACGGTACTTTCCTGATAAAGACTTCGGGCCTGGTAAAGATTTCGGGCCTGATGGAAACTTCAGACTTTCTTGATGTCCGGGGCAAGGCCAAGGGGTACCGCGTAACCCCCGATCGGCGTGACGCGCAGGACGATTTCGCCCACTTTTGCCCTGAACGCCGACAGCCTCGGATCGCCGGAGGTGACATAGTCGGCGACTTCGACCAGATGGAGCGGCGGGCCTCCGCCGGTTTCCCGTCCGGTCCAACTCCGGAAATTGACGACGGTCAATCCGGCGGCGTCCAGCGCGTCCTTCAGCCGTCCCCGGCTGACGTCTTCCGACAGCTCGATACCCAGCAGGGTACGGTCGTCGCCGGTCCCCTCGTGCTGGATGAGTGCTATGGCGAGGGCGTCGCGGCTTTCACCGCGCGCATTGCCCCGGCCGCAGAACGGCAGGCGCGCTACGATTCGCGGCGTCTTGGCGTCCTCGTTCATCAGGTGACGCCACCAGGGCTCGTGATCGTCCTCTTCCGGCATCGGCACGACGCCGACCGTGGCGGTGCCGTCGGCCACGGTGCGGATCGCCGCCGCCGGGGTATTGACCGCCGTCATCGGAATGGCGCTGCCGTAATGGTCGCGGGCGACGTCCCAGAAGCCGCGCTTGTCTTCAGGCGCGTAGACCGTGATCGCGAAAGGCCCCTGGAGGCGCGAATACGCGGAGATCATCTCACGCCAGATCCGCACCACGACGGCGAAGGGGAAAGACCCGGTATGGCGGGCAGCCAGACGGCGCAGGATGACGGCTTCCCGGCCCGGCCGGACGACCTGATTGTCCGGCCGCTTGGCAATGCCGACCAGCTCGACCACCTGGGCGCGGCGCATCAGCAGGTCGTGAATGGCGTCGTCGATCTCGTCGATCTCGCGGCGCAATTCTTCAAGCGAAGGCGGTGATGCGGACATGGGTTTCTGGATCTTGCCTGTCAGGGTACGGTCAGGGTGCATTCAGGGCCGGATAGTAGTAGTATCCGGCCCTGCTAAAATCAAAGAAAACGTTGACACCCCCATGGCTTGCTCCCTAGCAATGCGCTTCCCGTTCAGGCACCCGAGAGCAGGTTCTCCCACCCCATGACCGCGCCCTTTCCGCTTCGTCAGCCACCGTCCAGCGGTCCGGCTGCCGGTTCCCTGACGGGACCGGTATCGGAAGGAGCGAACCTGCGCGTCGTGCTGGGCACCGAACAGCCGATGCGGCTGGACTGCGGCTTCGAGCTTGAGAACTTTACGGTCGCCTACAGCACCTACGGCAAGCTCAACGCCGACAAGTCCAACGCCATCCTGATCTGCCACGCGCTGACCGGCGACCACTTCGTCGCCGACTACCACCCGATCACCGGCAAACCGGGCTGGTGGAGCATGCTGGTCGGTCCCGGCCGCCCGATCGACACGGACAGGTACTTCATCATCTGTTCCAACGTGATCGGCGGCTGCATGGGCAGCGTCGGTCCGGCGGAAACCAATCCAGCCACCGGCAAGCCCTATGGCCTGGATTTCCCGGTCATCACGATCGCCGACATGGTCCGGGCGCAGAAGCTGCTGATCGACTATCTCGGGATCGACAAGCTGTTCTGCGTCGTCGGCGGATCGATGGGCGGCATGCAGGTCCTGCAATGGGCGGTCAGCTATCCCGACAATGTCTTCGCGGCGCTGCCCATCGCGACGGCGGCCCGGCATTCCGCGCAGAACATCGCCTTCCACGAGGTCGGGCGCCAAGCCATCATGGCCGATCCGGACTGGTGCGCCGGCGACTACCTCAACCAGGGCAAGCGCCCGCATCGCGGTCTGGCCGTGGCGCGGATGGCGGCGCACATAACCTACCTGTCCGAAGCGGCGCTGCACCGCAAGTTCGGCCGCAACCTGCAAAACCGCAAGACGGTGACCTACGGGTTCGATGCCGATTTCCAGGTCGAAAGCTATCTGA
>DASQKT010000453.1:0-2325 GCA_035630415.1 Skermanella sp. | reverse complement strand
CGTCGAACCCGGAGATTTCTTCGTCGATCCGGTCCGCCCGGCGGCGCGCGCCGTCATCACCCACGGGCATGCCGACCATGCCCGTCCCAACAACGAAAGGGTGTTGGCGACGCCGGATACGCTGGCGATCATGCGCGCCCGCTATGGCGACGCGGCGGGTGCGTCGCTGCAAGGATTACCCTATGGCGAGCGGCTGCGGATCGGCGAGGTCGACGTCACCTTCGTCCCGGCCGGTCATGTGCTTGGCAGCGCTCAGGCCGTGCTGGAATACCGTGGATGCCGGATCGTCGCTTCCGGCGACTACAAGCGGCGCGCCGATCCGACCTGCGCGCCGTTCGAGCCGGTGCCCTGCGACGTGTTCATCACCGAAGCGACCTTCGGCCTGCCGGTATTCCGCCATCCGCCTGATGAGGGCGAGATCGCCCGGCTGCTCCATTCGGTCGAACTGTTCCCGGAGCGCAGCCACGTAATCGGAGCCTATTCGCTCGGCAAGTGCCAGCGGGTGATAGCTCTGCTGCGCAGGGCCGGCTACGACAAGCCGATCTACCTGCACGGCGCGCTGATCCCGCTGTCGAACCTTTACCAGGAACTGGGCGTGGAGTTGGGGGAGCTGCGGCCCGCCACCGGGTTGAAGAAGGACGCCTTCGTCGGGCAAATCGTCATGGCGCCGCCCTCGGCGGTCGCTGACCGCTGGGCGCGCCGGCTGCCGGACCCTGTAGTCTGCATGGCGTCCGGCTGGATGACGGTGCGCCAAAGGGCCAAGCAGCGCGGCGTCGAACTGCCTCTGGTGATCTCCGACCATGCCGATTGGGACGAGCTTTGCCAAACCATCGAGGATGTCGGCGCCCCGGAAATCTGGGTCACCCATGGGCGGGAAGAAGCGCTGGTCCATCACGCGACCAGCCGGGGCATCCGCGCGCGGGCGCTGGCGATGGTCGGGTTCGACGAGGAAGGGCAGGGGGAGTTGCCCGAACCGCCTGCTCAGGGCGAGCTGCCGACGCAGGGGGAACTGCTGTGAAGCGCTTTGCCGAACTGATCGACGCGCTGATCTTCACGCCGTCCCGCAACGGCAAGATCCGGCTGATGGGCGATTACTTCAGCCACACACCGGACCCGGAGCGAGGCTTTGCCCTTGCGGCCCTTACGGGAGGATTGAGCTTCACCGACGCCAAGCCGGCCGCTCTCCGCAACCTCGTCATGACCAGGGTCGATCCTGTTCTCTACGGCTGGTCCTACGACTTCGTCGGCGATACGGCGGAGACGATCTCGCTGATCTGGCCGCCGCGTCCGGGGGCGAACCGGGAGCCGGACCTGAGCGAAGTGGTCGAGACGCTGGCCGAAACCCGCCGCGCCGATGTGCCGAAGGTGGTCGAGCGCTGGCTCGACGCGCTGGATGCTCAGGGACGCTATGCCCTGATCAAGCTGATCACGGGATCGCTCCGCATCGGCGTGTCGGCACGGCTCGCCAAGACGGCGCTGGCCGAGTGGGGAAAGTGCCCGGTCGATGAGATCGAGGAAGTCTGGCACGGGCTGACTCCCCCTTACCGGCCGCTGTTCGACTGGCTGGAGGGTCGGGCGGAGCGGCCCGCCGTGGGGGAAGGGGCGGGCTTCCGCCCGCTGATGCTGGCGTCTCCGCTGGACGACGACGACATCGCGGCGCTGGACGCTTCGATCTATCGGGCGGAATGGAAGTGGGACGGCATCCGGGTCCAGCTTGTGGCGAAGGGCGGCGAGTGCCGGATCTACTCGCGCACCGGAGACGACATCGGCCCGGCGTTCCCCGACATACTGGAAGCGATGGACTTCGACGCCGTTCTGGACGGTGAGCTGCTGGTCACCCGCGACGGCGTGGTGGCGCCGTTCAACGACCTTCAGCAAAGGCTGAACCGCAAGGCGGTCACCGCGAAGATGCTGTTGGACTATCCGGCCTACGTCCGGCTCTACGACATCCTGTTCGAGGGACCGGAAGACCTGCGCCAGTTGGGATTCGAAGATCGGCGAAAGCGGCTGGAGGACTGGTATGACAGGGCGAAACCACGGCGGATGGATTTGTCGCCGATATTGCCGTTCGAAACATGGGGCGAACTGGCGGAGTTGCGCAACGGCGCCCGCGAGAACTCCATCGAAGGCCTGATGCTGAAGCGGTTCGACAGCGCCTATGTCGCCGGACGGCCCAAAGGGCCTTGGTTCAAGTGGAAGCGCGGGCCGCTGACGATGGATACCGTGATGATGTACGCCCAGCGCGGTCACGGCAAACGCTCGTCGTTCTACTCCGACTACACGTTCGGCGCCTGGAAGGGGGATGAGCTTGTGCCGGTCGGCAAG
>DASQKT010000452.1:0-6401 GCA_035630415.1 Skermanella sp. | reverse complement strand
ATCGCGCTGTCGGGCGACGAGGAACCGCTTCAGGAGATCGCGCGGAAGCTGGAAGAGGCTGATATCTTCAACCGCTTCCTCAGCGTCAACGTCCCCTTCCATTCCCACCACATGGAGCCGCTGAAGGACGAACTGATCGGTTCGCTCAGCGCCATGGTACCGGCGGCTGCCGCAACGCCGCTGTACTCGACCGTGACGGGCCGGATGGAAACAGGGCTGCATCTGGTCAGCGACTACTGGTACGCCAATGTCCGGGCGCCGGTGTATTTCTCCCCGGCGCTGGAGCGGATGGTTTCGGACGGCTACGACCTGTTCATCGAGATCGGTCCGCACCCTGCCCTGAGCAGCGGGGCGGAAGAGCTGTTCCAGTCGATGGGAGCCGCGGCGTCGATCCATCCGTCGATCCGCAGGAAGGAGCCGGAGAAGAACCGGTTCCTTCAGACGCTGGGCGCCTTGTTCTGCCGGGGCCATGCGCTGGACTGGGACCGGATTTATCCGGGTGCGGTAAAGGTCGAGGACTTGCCGCGCTATCCGTGGCAGCTCCGGAGCTTCTGGTACGAGACTTCCACGCACCGCTCGCAACGGCTGGGGCGCAAGGCTCATCCGCTGCTGTCGGAGCACCGGGATTCCGGGCTGGGCAAGGACAATCACGCGTTCGACCTGCTGCTGGACCGGCACGCCGATCCCTATCTGGACGACCACCGGGTCAACGACATCATCATTTTCCCGGCCACCGGCCATCTGGAGATTGCCACAGCGGCGGCGGCCAAGGCCTTCGGCGGGCGGTTCGCGTTTCTTGAGGACGTGAACTTCGAATCCGGACTGTTCCTGCCGGAAGAGGGCGAAGCGCCGGAGATCCGGCTGGAAGTCTTCTCCGACGAAGGCCGCTACGTCATCATGAGCCGGGACCGCCTGGGAGCGAGTCCCGAATGGACGCGCCATTCCAAGGGCCGGATGAACACGCTGGGCGACGCCTTCGTCAGCGAGGCGGTCGATCTGGCGGCGCTGAAGGCGCGCATCGACGACCGGCTGCCGGTTCAGCCGCTGTATAACGAGTTGCGGCAGTCCGGTCTGTTCTACGGCCCGACCTTCCGCGCGGTCGAGGCGATCTGGACCGCAGAGGGTGAGTTGCTGGGGCGGGTCGCGACCCATGACAGCATCCGGCACGGGCTGTCGGACTATGTCCTTCATCCCAGCGTGCTCGACGCCTGCCTGCATGTCATCTTCGCGGCACGGATGAGCGACGAGGACGAGGAACGCGGCTTCTACCTGCCTGTCCATATCGACCGCTACCGCTGCCATCGCCGTCCCGCCGGCGACAAGCTGTGGACCTATGTCCGGGTGACGGAGGCGAGCGGCCAGTACTTGAGCGGCGATTTCTGGATCATGGACGAGGACGGCACGCTGCTGGCCGAAGTCCAGGGCTTGCAGTGCAAGTACATCGAGGGATCACGCAAGGGCGACGCCGATCTGGCCTATGGCGGCTGCTATGAATATGCCTGGGAAGAGGCGCCCGACCTGAACCTGAAACCCGCGCCGAATATGACGGTGCTGATGGTGGCGGACGCGGGCTTCGACGGATCGGCGCTGCTGGGAAGCCTGGAGGAGCGAGGCGTTTCCGTCGTCCGGATGGGAACGGCTGAGGGTGCGGAGTTTCCGGTCAATCTGGACGACAGGGCCAGCGTGCTTGCCGGATTGCGCCGCCTTAGGGCGGCGGCTCCGACGGTGTCCAAGATCGTCGTTGGACTGCCGCTTTCGGTCCGGGGCCTTGGGGACATCGAGGCGGCTACGGCTGAACTGAGCAATCGTCTGCTGAACCTGTTCAACGCTGTGATCGAAACCGAATTCCAGGCTTGCCTGTGGCTGCTGACGCAGTCGGCGGACGCGGTCGATGGGTCGGAAGGGGAAATCGCTCTGGCGCAGGCTCCGGTCTTCGGGCTGGCGCGCGTGCTGAACAACGAGTTCCCGCAGGCGGTGGCGAAGATCGCGGACTTCGGCTCCGTCGGGTCGGAAACCGAGCGGTCGCGGCTGTGCGAGGTGATCGCATCGACGTCGAATGGCGGCAACGAGACGGAGTTCGCCCTGCGCGGCGACAAGCTGTACGTGAAGCGGCTGCGGCCCGTCGTGGCGGGGGATGTGCAGAAGGCGGCTGCGGTCGAGATGGACGGCTCCGGCAGTCCTTATGAGGCGTTCTTCCGTGAGCCGGGTATCCTTGACTCGGTGGCGTTCCGGCGGACCCGCGAGGCTCCCTTGGCCGAGCACGAGGTCGAGATCGATGTCCGCGCCGCCGGACTGAACTTCAAGGACGTGCTGAACGGGATGGGGCTGCTGACTGCGGAGAGCGTCGCCGGCGGTCTGGTCGGTGCGCAGCTCGGGCTGGAATGTTCCGGCGTCGTGCGTCGTGTCGGCGCCGGGGTGCGCGGCGTCGTTCCGGGAGACGAGGTGCTGGCGATAGCGCCGCGCTCGCTCGCGGGACGGGCGGTAACTCCGGATCATTGCGTGGTGCGGAAGCCGGCCCATCTGAGCTTCGCCGAGGCCGCCACGCTGACCATCGTCTATCTGACTGCCTATCATTGCCTGCTGGATCTGGCGCGTCTGGAAAAGGGTGAGCGGGTGCTGATCCATTCCGGCACCGGAGGCGTCGGCATCGCGGCGATCCGGCTGGCGCAACTGGTCGGAGCCGAGGTGTATGCGACGGCTGGCAGCGAAACCAAGCGGCAATTCCTGCGGGACCTGGGTGTCGCCCATGTGTACGACAGCCGTACGCTGGACTTCCACGACGAGATCCGGCGCGACACCGGCGGGTGCGGCGTCGATGTCGTGCTGAACTCGCTGAGCGGCAAGGCGATCGTGCAGAGCGTCAAGTGTCTGGCACCGTTCGGCCGCTTCGTCGAGATCGGCAAGACCGACATCTACGGCGACGCGTGCCTGTACCTGAAGCGGTTCGGCGACAACCTCAGCTACCATGCGGTCGATGTGGACCGGCTGATGGCGCAGAAGCCGGCGCGCGGGGCGAAGCTGTTCGCCGAGGTGATAGCACTGTTCGAGGAGAAGCGGCTTCCGGCTCATCCGTTCAAGGCATTTGGCGTGGACGAACTGCCGGCGGCGCTCGACCATCTGGCGAAGGGCCTGCATATCGGCAAGGTCGTCGTCACGATGGAGGGGCGCTCGGTCACCGCCCTGCCCCCGGCTTCGCTCGGCTTGCGGCCGGACCGGTTCTACGTGGTGACGGGAGGGGCCAGCGGGCTTGGGATCGAGCTGGCAAAGTGGCTGGTGGAAAAGGGCGCCCGGCGCCTGTCGCTGGTCAGCCGCAGCGGGCCGAAGACCGCGTATGACGGGCATTGGGTCGAATGCCTGCGCGGGCAGGGCGTCGAGGTCAGGCTTGATTGCCTGGACATCGCCAAGGCGGACGAGGTCGCGGCGCTGATCGGCGATCTGCGCCTGTGCGGCGGCGTTGCCGGTGTGATCCACGGGGCGGCGGTGCTTCAGGATGCGACGATCCAGCGGATGGACGCCGAGCTTTTCGGGCGTGCGTTCGGGCCAAAGGCGCTGGGGGCCTGGAACCTGCATCTGGCGCTGGGGGACGAGCCGGTCGAGTTCTTCCTGATGCTGTCGTCGATCTCGGCGGTGTTCGGTCTGCCTGGGCAGTCGAACTATTCGGCGGCCAACAACTTCCTCGACAAGCTGGTGCTTCAGCGCCGGCTTCAGGGGCTGTCGGCGCAGAGCGTCGAGTTGGGGGTGATGGGACGCTATGCCGGCATGTCGAGGGAGGGCGGCGCCGTCCTGAACGTGCTGGAAAGCCAGGGGTGGCGGCCTCTGACGCTGGGTCAGGTAGTAGCCAAGGTCGAGCGAATCCTGCTGGAAGACGGGACGGTGCGGATGGCGGCCAACCTGGATTGGCAGAAGTTCCGCGACTTCTTCTCCCATCTGCGGTCGGACCAGAAGTTCGCTCATCTGATGACCGACGAGGCCTTGAACCTGAAAGGCACGCGGAGCGGCGGCGACGGGCTGAAGGACAAGGTGCAGGCGCTTGTCGCGGGCGAGGCGTTGAACTTCCTGATCGGGCAGGTCAAGGACGCGTTGGCGCGCATCCTTGGCACGGCTGCCGACAAGATCGACGAGACGAAGTCGATCTCGGCCATCGGGCTGGATTCGCTGATGATGAACCAGTTGCGCAACTGGATTCAGCAGAAGCTGGAGGTCAACTACCCGCTTATGCGGATGGTCAAGGGGCCGAGCCTGCGTGAGCTTTGCGGGCATATCTTGGACGAGTTCGCGAAGTCCGGCGTTGCGGTGCTTCCCGCCGGCGATTCATCCGGGGTCGCTACCGACGACGACCTTGAGCTTCTCGACGGGTGGTTCGTCCACCACAAGGCATCGACGCCGTCGGCGCAGCGGACGAAGCTGTTCATGTTCCACTCGATGGGTGCGGGGGCGTCGATGTTCGGGCACTTCCTGTTCAATCCGCCGGGGGACTGCGATGTTTATTGCATCCAGCTTCCGGGACGCGAGAACAGGGGAGCGGAGGCGATCTATACCGAGCTGCCGAGTCTGCTGGACGATCTGGAACGGGTTATCCTGCCCCGGATCGACGGGCCGTTCGCCTTTTACGGGCATAGCTTCGGCGGCATCATCGCCTTCGAACTGGCTCGGCGCCTGCGCCGCCATGGGCTGACGCCCCGGCAATTCTTCTGCTCCGCGACGATGGCGCCGCAGATCACGCTGACCTGGAAGAACCGGGACGTGATGCGGGAATCCACCATCTCGACCAACTCCGAACGTAAGCTGATCGGGCTGATGTCCTATATCGACGACGTCAGCTTCGTGGAGAAGATCCTGCCGGGCATGCGGCGCGATATGCCGTTGCTGATGGGCTACGACTACCAGCAGGAAGCTCCGCTGGATTGCCCGATCCTGGCGATTTCCGCGATCGAGGACGAAGTCACGCTGCCGGAGGAGATGGCCGCGTGGAAGGCCCAGACCAGCCGGGCTTTCCGTCAGGAAATGGTCCACGGCGACCACTGGTTCGTCAGCCGCAACAAGGACTTCATCGGTGAAGTGATTACGGAGACCTTGGAGGGACTGGAGAACGCGGAGGTGCGCGCGGAAGAGCTGGTTTGATCGTCCGGAGCCTCGCGGATTTCGGAAGGGACTTCCGGCTCGCCCTCGACACTGAGTCGAGGGGAGCGGAGGTCCTTTTTCCGGAGGAGATGGCAATGGCGGAAGGGATGGAGGATCGCCGGTTTCGCGATTTCTGCGCCGGCCGCCACTGTGCTCATGAGGCATTGCGCGGGCTCGGGGTCCCTGCCCGCGCGATCCTGAGGTCGGAGAACGGCGCTCCGCTCTGGCCGGAGGGGGTTATCGGGTCGATCAGCCACTGCCCCGGACTGGCGGCGGCTTGTGCCGCCCGTGCCAGTGCGGACGGGGTGGCTTCGGTCGGCTTGGATGTGGAGCGGATCGGCAGGGTCGGGCGCGACCTCTGGCCGGTCCTGTTCGGCGCCGGGGAGCGTGCGATGCTTGACGGCCTGCCGGTAAATGCGGTCGCGGCTTATGCGACGGCGATTTTCAGCATCAAGGAATGCGTGCTGAAGATCGTGACTGAACGGGAAATGGCGGGTCTGGACCTGCCGGAGATCATGGTCGCCGTCGCCGGAAATTCATTCGGCGTATCGGTTCGCGGAGTGAACCTGCCGAGGCTTTCGGTGCGGGTCGAGTTCCTGGGCGGCCACGTCATGGCCTATGTCACGCGGTAGCTGCGGAGTTGGCGGGCGCAAGCGGCCAGCCAACTCCGCAAGCGCTTACGCGCCCTTGGGCGAAACCGTGCCTTCCGGTGTCGCGGGAGCGGTCTGGGCCGCCGTGACCTTCGGCTTCGGCAGGTCGAGCTTGATCGACAGCTCCTTGAGGCGCTCAGTCGGAACGGGCGCAGGGGCCTGCATCAGGAGGTCTTCGGCACGCTGGTTGAGCGGGAAGACGATGACCTCGCGGATGTTCGGCTCGTCGGCCAGCAGCATGACGATTCGGTCGATGCCGGGGGCGGAGCCGCCGTGCGGCGGGGCGCCTAGCTTCATCGCGGAGAGCATGCCGCCGAAGCGGGCTTCCAGCTCTTCCGGCGGGTAGCCGGCGATCGCGAAGGCCTTGTACATGACTTCCGGAAGGTGGTTCCGGATGGCGCCCGACGACAGTTCGATGCCGTTGCAGACGATGTCGTACTGGTAGGCGTTGATCGTCAGCGGGTCCTGGTTCTCCAGCGCGTCCAAGCCGCCCTGGGGCATCGAGAACGGGTTGTGGCTGAAGTCGATCTTGCCGGTTTCCTCGTCGCGCTCGTACATCGGGAAATCGACGATCCAGCAGAAGCGGAAGGCGTTCTTTTCAACGATGTCGAGGTCTTCGGCGATCTTGGT
>DASQKT010000451.1:0-2670 GCA_035630415.1 Skermanella sp. | reverse complement strand
CGCGCGATGCGCAGGCAGGTGGTGAACAGCAGTTCTCCCGCCGACCCGGAACCCGGCTTCAGCCCCAGCAGACGCGAACGGTCCGGATTGCCGGCGTTCCAGCAGGGAAAGCTCCGGCAAGCCTCGTCGATCGAGCCGCCGGCCAGTGCCGTGGCCCGGTTCATCACGGCGGCAGCCACCGCTTCGATCCCGCGTATGGACTCGCCAGCCGATTCACCCCACAGCGTGCGGGCAAACAGCTCGATGTCGGCGTGTCTCTTCGAATTCCCGCCGATGGCACCGTCGGGGTCCGGCTGGGGCATCAGTCTCCGCCGGTTCATCGCCGGTCTCCCATCCGCTCGGACTGGATCAGGGCGGCGCCGTCCAGCTTGGCGTCGATCCGGAGCAGATGATCGGTCAGCCGGCGCTCGATATCCTTGAGGTAGCCGACGGACACATAGGTCTTGGCGACTTCCAGCTTATAGGCCGACAGGCTTTCGCGCATCTGGGTCAGCGCGGTTTCCGACAGGTGGTGCAGGCGGTCCAGCGCCTCCTCCGATTCCTGGCGGACGTGCCAGATCAGCCAGAACAGGGCGGCCAGCATCGGCAGTTCGACGACGGTGATCCACCAGGAAAGATTGATCCCGGAAGCGTCAGGCATTGGTTTTCTCCTCGAATGAATGGCAAAGAAAAAGCCGTCCCGGATGCCGGAACGGCTGTCGAAGCAGTCGATGTCGCAAGGTGTTCTAAACGGCGAAGTCCGTGACCGCCCGTGCCGCTTGGGCGCCGCGCCAGTCGATGTGCCGGACCGCTCGCGGCCACGAGCCGAACCGTACCGGCTCGGCGCTCAGGCAGCCTGCTACGGCGTCGAGGCCGTCGTCGTGGCCCCGGTGCCGGCCCTCGGGCCGCCATTCCCGCATTTCGCGGACGAACGGAGTGTCCCAGACGCTGCGGTGGGCATGCAGGGCGCCGGCGGCCAGAACGGCGTCGAAGGCTTCCATGATGCGGCGGTCCTTGGGCACGGTCGAATGCGCTTCCAGCACCGTCGCGGACACGCCGGTTCGGGCAAGCTCACGGCGCAGGAGCCCCGGCAGGAAGCGGCCCAGCCCGTTGACTTCCAGCGTCACCGCCGGAAGGTGGAAGTCCCGCAGGAATTCCGCCACCTGACGGCACTGCTGCGACGCCTCGTCCTCGTCCTCCCCCAGGATCGCGGTCAGGTAGCGCAGCCGGTGCAACCAGTAGCCGCCCTCCCCGTCGGAGAACAGGGCGGCCACGACGCTGCCGTCGCCGGTCTTGCCCTCCGACGCCAGCCCTTGGCGGGCATGGACGCCATAGGCCGGGTCCCACCAGCAGGTAGCGGACACCATCCGCCGGCCGCCCAGCGTCAGCACCGGCATGCCGCGCGCCTCGCGGTATTCCAACTCCTGCTCATAGGGGCGCAGCCGGTCGGGGTCGAGCCTGCCGTCGGCGATGCTGACCGGCTTCAGCATCATCTGGCTGTTGAACTTGTTCGGCCCCGTCGCCCGTTTGATCCGCTCGATCGCGTCCAGCGGGAAGCGCTCGCCCCAGGCGCTCCGCCCCTGGTCGTCCAGGATCGGCTTGACCAAGCGCTGGAATCCCGCAAGGAACGGAGCGCTCTCGCCGACCTCGCGGCGCGCCTCGTCGGCATAGATGGTGTAGTAGGTGTGCGGCGTCCCGACATAGAGCTGCATGCCGCCGGGCACGATGATGTAGTCGATCTCACTCAGCCGTGCCCGAAGGTCCTCCCGTTTCGGCGCGGTATCGCAGGTCCTCGGCACTTCCACGTCGTCGCAGATCACGACGTCGGCGCGGCTGCCGGTCAGGTTGGCGCCCATCCCGCGCGCCAGCATGCTGGGATCGCGCAGTTCCATCTGACGGTTGACGGTGAATTGCTCGGCAGCCCACTGGTCGGCGCGGTCGGGCTTCAGCCCCCGCGTTTCCGGGTGGCGTTCGATGATCCGCTTGACGGTGCGGACCATCTTCTTCGCCAGCGCCAGATCGGCCGACAGCACCATGATCCGGAGCGACGGGTTGGTCTTCAGCAGCCAGGCGGCGAACAGCCCGACCACGGTCGATTTCCCGCTGTTCCGGAAGGCCATCAGCAGGAGCCGCCGGTCCTGGCCAAGCCAGCCGGCGGACAGCCAGTCGGCGATTTCCAGATGGTGGGCCGGGTCCTTCAGGTCCTGCACGGTGTTCCAGAGAACGAGGAAGTTTCTGAAGCTTCCGAACTCGCTCTCCACCGGTTAATCCTCTTCCGAAAGATTGGCCTCTTCCGAAGGATTGGCCTCGTCCAGGGGATCGGGGGCGTCGAGCAAGGCGATCCGGGCACGGGCGCGGTCGTAGATCTCGGCATACTCATCGGCCTTCGACGGGACCCTCGTCCCCGGTTTCGGGGCCACTGCCGCAGCCACCAGCCGCTGAAGTTGGTAAAGCGCCGTCAGATGCCCGACCGCCGCCTTGCAGGCGGTCTGGAAGGCCCCGAACTCCTTGGCGTCTCCGCCATCCGGCGGAATGCTGGAGAATATTTCATAAGCCCCGATGGCGCGTCGCGCCGCCGTCGGCAGGATCACCGACAGCAGGTCGGCGGACACCTCCCGCTCGCATTCAGACATGGATCGTTCCTTTTCTTCACAGGTTTGCCGTTCATGGATTTCTGGCCAGGATGTGCCA
>DASQKT010000450.1:0-17982 GCA_035630415.1 Skermanella sp. | reverse complement strand
ACGCCGGATAGGCTGTTACCAGTTTCGGGATGATGGTACCTGTTGCGACGAACCAAATCACTATTATCCGCGTCACCGCCCTCCAGCACCAGCGCCAGGATGCGTTCGCCCGCAAGGATGCGATCGAGCGGGAGCTTCTGGCCCTGGTCACCGCGCCGGTCCCGAATACCCCGGCATGATAGACCCATCGAGCCCCCGTCAGGGGGCTTGAAGTCCCGACCGATTTCGCCTATCTAATGCTCAGCGTTGCAGAGCGGCTTTCGGGCCGTTCGAGACTGCGATCATATAAGACCTGGCGGACGGGGGCTGCAATGCCCCCCGCCTCCACCAAAAGACCTCGTGATGAGCGGGGCATGGTCTTCGGACCATCAGGCCAAACCTCCTTTGGAGTTCAGGGCTTGTCCTATGGGGGCGAATTAGGATCGACGTGGGTGAATAAGGGTCGTTTAGATGCTGGGTGAGGTACGCCCGCTGATCCCCTTCGGGGTGAAGCTCGTCCGACAACTTGTGAATGTCGCAAATGACAACCACAATGCTCAGGATCTCCGCGTAGCTGCCTAACGGTGGCCGTGGTGAAACTAGGCGGGGCTGGAATGGCCTAGCAACAGAATATTCCCAGGAAGGGCGGGGGCAACCCCGCCCTTTTTGCGTGGGCCAAAGCTCCCTCCCCCGGCACGCCCCGGCTCCCCCGCTACACGACGGTGCCGAACACCGCCCCGATGCCTGCCGTCAGCGCCATCGCCGCAGCACCCCAGAAACCGACGCGCGCCGCTCCCTTGACCGGGTCCGCCCCGCCCGCCCGCGCGCCGATGGCACCCAGCAGCGACAGCAGCACCAGCGAGGCGACCGACACCGCCGGGATCAGCGTCCCAGCCGGCGCCACCAGCACCGTCGCCAGCGGCAAACCCGCTCCGACCGCGAAGGACGCCGCCGAGGCCATCGCCGCGTGGACCGGACGGGCCGTCGTGATCTCCGAAATCCCAAGCTCGTCGCGCGCATGCGCGCCCAGCTTGTCGTGCGCCATCAACTGGACCGCCACCTGCCGCGCCAGGTCCAGCGTCAGCCCGCGCCCGACATAGATCTGCGCCAGTTCCTCCCGCTCGGCGTCGGGATACTCGTGCAGTTCCTTCGCTTCCTTGGCAAGATCGGCCTGCTCGGTATCGGCCTGCGAACTGACGGAGACATACTCCCCCGCCGCCATCGACATGGCGCCCGCCACCAGCCCGGCGGCGCCGACGACCAGGATCTCCCTCGGCTCGGCATTCGACGCCGCGACGCCGACAATCAGGCTGGCGGTCGAAACGATGCCGTCATTCGCCCCCAGCACTGCCGCCCGCAGCCATCCGATGCGTTCGAGAAGATGGTTTTCCCGATGATGTCTCAGCCGCGCCATAAATTACCTTTCCCTCAGGGCTTTCCCCTGTGGCCTTCCGCTTCGGACCATACCCGGTTCATAGCACGCCGGCCCGCTCAGGAAACCTCCCGCGCCGCAAGGCTGCTGAGTACCGTGTCGTATCGGACGGAAATCGCCATCGCGTCCCCCTCTTCCTCGACGGACCGGTGACCGGCGGATGCGATCATCCCGGCGTGCCGGGCCAGGGCGTCCCGCTGCTGCGCGGTCCGGCAATGGCAGGCCAGTTCGGCCAGCGAATCGAGCAGGTGGATCAGGACGGCGGGAGAGGTCGACGCCGCCTGACGCAACTCGTTGTAGGCCCGGTCGACCAGCCCGGTGAATGTGACAGGCCGGGTCACGAGCCTCGCCACGCCCTCCTCGTCCCGGTGGACGGCAGGCTCCATGTCGCGGCTCATCACCAGCGCGATCGAGGTCGCCAGCCGGTCGATCACCGCGACGGCGGTATAGGGGTCGTTGATGCCGGGAGACAGGGCGCGAAGTCCCACTTCGACCATCTGGCGCAGCGAGTACTCAAGGTCCTGGGTCGGCGTGCTCTCGGGTCCCAGCACGATGGCGTCGGCGATCTTGCCGGTTAGTTCCTCGCTCGCCCGCTCCTGCGGCAAGACCAGCACATGGTGTCCGCCGGCCAGCAGATGCGAGCCGCCGCGAAAGCGGAGCGTCAGGGTCACGTCATGGTCATGGGCCAGTTTGACCAGTTCCGCATACCCTATCGTCTGGACGTAGCCGCCCTTCGGCAGCCCCAGCGCCTTGCCGCCGGCGTCATTCGGGATGTCGGTTTCTGGCCGGGCATCGCCGGGCGCCACGGTGCCCGCTTCGGGCAGAAGCCGTTCGATCAGGTCGTCCATCTCGCCCCCGACGCGGTTGATCACCGTATCCGATACGATCGAGCTGGCGAGGTGATGCACATAGAACAGCAGCAGGAAGACGCAGACCAGCGACAGCACGCTGCCCAGCGTGATCGCCACATGGGGCACGTTTTCCGCCGAAAGCTGATCGTCGATCCGGCGGTAGACCAGCAGCAGATAGACGATCGTCATGATGAAGAAGCCCAGCGACGCCTGAGTTCGCTGGTTGCCGATGAAGCTTCGGATCAGGCGCGGACCAAGCTGGCTCGCCGCCAGCGTCAGCACGACCATGGTGATCGAGATCGCCAGCGTCGCCATCGTGATGATGGAGGACAGCAGCGTCGCCAGCAGGTCGCTGGCGCTTCCGGGATTGCCGCTGTAAAGCCACCAGACCCGCTCGCCGTCGGGCAGCAGATCGCTGTCTATCCGCAAGGCCAGAACGGCGATGACTCCCGCCCCCAGAGTCATCAGGACCGGTATGAACCACAGGCTGGTCTTGAGCCGCAGCCACAGGTTCAGCAGCCGGTCGTATTTCGTAGCATCCATGGGCGAACAGCCATCCGTTGAGCGTTCGGGATCGGATCAGGTCATGAACCCATCCGCCGCCCCTCCGTTCCTGGATCGGCCTGGATCGGGCCGCCCCCCTCCTTCGGGTTATCCGCTCGTGGCCGCATCGGAACGGCGTCTACCCCCTTCGCCGCACGCGATCGCCTACCCAATCCAATCCAATTCCAGATCCGACGAATAAACTTTCGTTAAAACTTTATAAAGATTTGATACCTCTCTTCCACGGCTTGGCTGTTCCTACCCATATCGGTATTTTCATCATCAGAACACGGCGGGATGCAAAAACAAAGCAATCCACTAAGCCGGAAAATAAAACCATAGCCAGCCGGACGCGGGCTGAGCGAGGAAATGACAGATGGCTAGAGTATCGCATTACATTGTCGCCGGCACCATTTTATTGGTCTCCTTGAACGGAGCCGCCGCCGCTGGTCAGCTGACTTACCGGCCGATCAATCCTTCTTTTGGCGGCGACCCGTTCAACTCCGCTCATTTGCTCGGCATTGCCAACGCCAATGACCGGTACAAGGACCCCGACGCTGTCGATATCGACGAAGTCCTCGATAACATCGATTTCGGCACCGCCGGGACCACGAATACCGGGACCACGGGAACCGCCGGCAACGGCGTCCTGACCGACGGCATCGGCAACGGCACGAGTTCCGGCACCGCGAATACGAACACCAATACGAACAGCAATACCAGCACGGGAACAAGCAGCGGCGCCGCCACGTCCAGCGGGCTCGGCCTTTCTGTTACGCCGAACTCCGACGGAAGCTTCACGATCCGCTGACATCACTGCCGGATTATCGGCAATTTCCTGTGAAGAGAGTTTTCGATCATGCGTATTTTCCGCAATCTCCTGCTCACCGTGGTGAGCAGCGCCGCCCTGGCCGCCTGTGCCCAACCCAACAGCCGTCCGGAACTGGCCTTTTCCCAGCCGGCGGAAGCCGAGATCAAGACCATCAACCTGGATGAACTCCAGGCCCTGCCGGAACCGTTCCGCAAAGTCGCGGTCGCCGTCTACAAGTTCGAAGATTTGACCGGCCAGAATAAACCCAACGAGAATTTTTCCGAATACAGCCGGGCCGTCACCCAGGGCGGCACATCCATTCTGATCAACGCCCTGGAACGTGCCGGCAACAGGAAGTGGTTTACCCCGGTCGAGCGGGCATCCTTGCCCTCGCTGCTCCAGGAACGGCAGATCATCCGGGTCACCCGCGAGGAATACGGCGGGAAGGACCTGCCGGCATTGCCGCCGATGACCTATGCCGGCATCATGCTTGAAGGCGGCATCATCGGCTACGACAGCAACACGATCACCGGCGGCTTCGGCGCCCGTTTCCTCGGCGTCGGCGCGAACGCCGACTACCGCCGCGATACCGTAACGGTCTTCCTCCGCGCCGTATCGGTCCAGTCCGGCGAAGTGCTGAAGTCGGTCAACGTTTCCAAGACGATATATTCAGCGGCCCTCCAGGGCGGCGCCTTCCGCTTCGTCGATTTCAAGAAGCTGCTGGAAGTCGAGACCGGCATCACCACGAACGAGCCGGTCACCCTGGCGGTCAAGTCGGCGGTCGAGAAGGCCGTCTATACCCTGGTGGTCGAAGGCCTGATCGACAACTTCTGGCGGCTCAAGGACCCCGCACAGACACAAAGCCTGATCAACAAGTACTGGGCCGAGCGCGATGGTATCTACAACGTCCAGACCGTCAAGACCTCGCCCGGCGACCTCCAGGTCAGCCCGCCGCCGGCCCGGTCTCCCTCCCCCGATGCCAACGGCGAGGAAAAGCTGGCTCCGCCGCTGACCCCCGGAGTTCCCGCGCCGACGCCGGGTCCGACCTACATCGTTCCGGGTCAGACGCCCAATCCGGGCGGAAGGATCATCGCTCCGGGCGCCGTCCCGATGTCCGCTCCGGCGGAACGGCCGGTGACGGTCCCCCAGTCGGCCCAGGCGCCGGTGGCCCAGCCAGCTTCGTAAAAGCATCGTAGATGCCGGGAGGGCAATTTCAGCCCCCCGGCCCCTCCTTAAGAAATGAATTCGTTAGGCACTTTGCAAACAAAGGCCAATGGGCAATTGCGCCCAGCAATCAAACACTCGAATGGAATCTTAAAAGTCATGCGCAATATTCTTCTCGCCTCCGTCGCTTTCTTCGCCCTGACGTCGGCCGCCCTGGCGGACAGCAGCGACGCTTACATCCTTCAGATCGGGGGCGATCATAAGGCGACCCAGGATCAGGCGGGCACCGACAACGCCGTGTCGGCATTCCAGTTCGGCATTCTTAACGATGCCGCGCAGACGCAGAAGGGCGATGACAATATCGGCGTGTCCTTGCAGATCGGAGAGTCCAACAAGGTTATTCAGAACCAGGGCAACAATCAGGCAAAAGCCAATGAAGGCACCGCCGTTGCCGTTCAGGTCGGCAAGGGCAACTTGGCGGACACTACCCAGTTGCACGAGGGCCATGAAGTTTATTCGGTTCAGCTGGGTGAATACAACAGCGTCTACGACAATCAGTGGGGCGGCAACGATGGCCTGATCGCCACCCTTCAGGTCGGCAAGAACAACGCATCGGCCGCGACCCAGAACAGCGGTAACGACCATACCGCCCTGGTGGTCCAGGTCGGTGAGAAGAACAGGTCCAGCAGCGTTCAGGACGGCTCCAACAACCTGTCGAAAGTGCTCCAGGTCGGCAAGGGCAACATGGGCGCCGTTGAACAGGGCGGCCGGAACAACGAAGCTACCCTGGTCCAGTTCGGCGAAGGCAACATGGCCGGTGAGATCGGCAACGCCTCCTGGAAGGTCAAGTTCCCGGACTCCATCGGCCAGAAGCAGGCCGGCCAGTCCAACGACGCTCTGGCGATCCAGTTCGGTCTCGAAAACAACGTGACGCAGGACCAGGCCGGCGGCTTCGGCAAGGTGACTGCCTTCCAGCTCGGCGAGGCGAACGGCACAACCCAGATCCAGAAGCCCGGCAGCAGCCACGACAATGCCCTGGCGGTTCAGGTCGGCGCCCGCAACACCTCTTCCCAGACCCAGCGCTAATCAAATCGACCGGTGGGGAACTCCGGTTCCTCACCCCTCCCAGAGATCCGATACATCGAAATATTCGATCCCCATCGGCTGACATCATGACAATGAAAAAGAAAGGCTAAGTTTATGCGCAATATCCTCCTCGCTTCCGCTGCCTTTATCGCTCTCTCGACCGGCGTAGCAATGGCCGACACCAACGACGCCTACATCCTCCAAATCGGGGAAGCCAACGGCGCCACGCAGGACCAGAGCGGGACCTCGAACAAGGCATCCGCGTTCCAGCTCGGCGGCGCCAACATCTCCAGCCAGACCCAGACCGGCGCCAACGGAAATGCCGACGTCATCCAGCTCGGCGTTTCGAACACGGCCACGCAGACTCAGGCCGGTTCGATGAACAACGCCGTCGCCGTCCAGGTCGGCAAGGGCAACTCCGCCACCCAGACCCAGATGAAGGGTTCGTCCGGTAACACCGCCGCGTCGCTCCAGCTCGGTGAGAACAACACCGTGACGCAGACCCAGGGGGCAGAGGCCACCGGGTCCATTACGACCAAAACCTATCTCTTCGGCAGAGTCATTGGTTCAAATACGGTTCCCACTTCGATCGCCGTCCCCAGCGTTGCGTCCGCAGCCGTCGCCGTTCAGGCAGGCGAATACAATGCGGCGACCCAGTCGCAGTTCGGCGTTGCCAACCTTGCTGGTTCGCTCCAGGTGGGCGCGAGCAACTCGGTGACTCAGACCCAGGGCACCATGAAGCCCGACAGCAGCACGATATTTCTGGGAGCCCGGGGTACTGGTATCGAGATTACCACAGCAGGCCAGATTCCCGCTCCGGCATTCGCCTCGGCCGCTTTGGCCTTCCAGATGGGCGAAGACAACAACGCTGGTCAGACCCAGAGCGGTACATTGCAGAATGCCCTCTCGGTCCAGGCTGGCTATGGCAACACGGTGACCCAGTCGCAGACCGGGCACATCCTGGAAGGCGGCAACTCCGCGACGGCCATCCAGCTCGGTTACCAGAACATGGCCAGCCAGAGCCAGACTGGTTCAGGCAACAATGGCATGGCTCTTCAGTTCGGCTGGGACAACACCTCCTCCCAGACCCAGTCCGGTTCGTCGAACGAAGCCAGCATCCTTCAGGCCGGCTACGACAACACCGCGACTCAGACCCAGTCCGGCCAGTACAATGCAGCCAGCGCCGCGCAGTTCGGCTGGAGCAATACCGCGACCCAGACCCAGTCCGGTTCGTCGGGCGAGGCCAGCATCCTCCAGGCCGGTTACGACAACACTGCTACCCAGACTCAGTCCGGCCAGTACAACACGGCCAGCGCCGCTCAGTTCGGCTGGGACAACACCGCCACCCAGGTCCAGCATGGCGCCTCGGGCGATGCCAAGGTCCTTCAGGTTGGTTGGGACAACACCGCTACGCAGACCCAGAAGGCCGGCGGCACGGGCAACGTCGCCAAGGCGCTTCAGTTCGGCGGCGGCAACACGGCAACTCAGACCCAGAAGTAATCGACCCGGTCGGTGGGGGGCTTTAGCCCCCCGCCCTCTTCCGCTCCAGCATTGCACACTGCCGCTCAGGACTTGGCCTCATCATGAAACGATTTCTTCTCGCATCGGCAGCTTTGGCCTGCCTGTCAGGGCAGGCATTCGCCGGTTCATACAACGATGCCGAAATAATTCAGATGGGACTGGGCAACGGTACGGTCACATTCCAGGACGGATACTATAATACCGCCGCGAATCTTCAGTTCGGCTCCTATAACGACTCGGAAATTATTCAGATCGCCTATCATAACGACGCCGACCTGATGCAGATCGGGTATGGCAACACCGCCGTGGCCCATCAAGGCGGTTCGTGGAACGACGCGGTCATAGCCCAGGTCGGCGGCACTAACGATGTCTTCATCGACCAGCTCGGCGGTGGTCTCGACGCGTCGGCCGTCCAGATCGGCTGGGACAATGTCACGACCGTTGCGCAGACAGGATTGATGGACGACGCATCGGTGTTTCAGATCGGCGACAGGAACGACGTGATGATCGCGCAAGTCGGTTACGGCCATGACGTAGCTGTGCTTCAGGCAGGCACGGAAAACCGGACCGATGCCAGACAGACCGGTTCCGATCATGAAGCGACTATCCTTCAGGCGGGCATCGGCAACGATACTTATCTGCGTCAGACGGGAGCGAAGAACAGCTCCACCGTGACGCAGGCCGGCAAGGACAACGACGCCATCGTTCAGCAAAGCGGTTTCCGCAACGATGCCGCCATCATCCAGGCTGGACGGGGCAACTCGGCCAAGCAGAGCCAGTCCGGATCGTTCAACACCGCAACCGTCGTCCAAGTCGGGCGCGGCAATACGGCGGTTCAGACCCAGCGCTGATCGTCCCACCCGGACCTCGAACAATTCATCGGACATGGTGCCGGCGGCATAACGCCGGCACTGAAACCCGCAAGATCCCCGGCGGGGGGTCGAGCCAGGGGTAGTACCCTTGCGGGTTGATCTTAATCAACCCGAACTTTAGCCAAACTAACCCGGCGGAGCAATCCGCCGGGCTTTTTGCGTTTGTGTCAAAGTCGTCAATTAGAACAAATCGGATCGAGCCCAAGTCGTCGTGACAATCTTGCCTTTTCGACTTCTGCGGTTCTCCTCGCCGTTTCTTTTGGATAATAAATCCTTAATCTGTTTAGAGCCCCAGTTCGGTTCCAGGGACACCACTCCCCGCTTATCGGATCGCACACCGCCTACAAATGCGGTTAAACTTTCGTTAAAATTTTACTTAAATCCGGTAACCCTGTTCCGCGTCTAGCCGCTCTCTACCACAATCGGTATCGTTACTTCACGTCACGCGGTAACGGAGAGCAACACACACGGACCATCTCGGTATTCATAATCATCTTATCGACACGCTGAAGAATAGCCTAACAAAACGATGACGGCTGATCTGATTTTTGCTTCGACGCCACTATAAGACATCAGGCTTCAGTCGGCAACATTTCCAATTTTCGCAAAGATCTCTGGTTTCCCGATCGGGCCGACAAATCCCGACCACAATCAACAAAACCGAGGCAGACATCATGCGCATTCTTCTTGCATCCACAGCCCTCATCATCCTGACCGCAACGGCTGCCGCCGCCAGCGAAAATGACGCTTACATCCTTCAGGTCGGAGACCACGGCAAGGCCTACCAAACCCAGGAAGGCTTCGACAATACCGCCGTGGCAATACAGTCCGGACTGCGGAACCGGGTGACCCAGGACCAGATCGCCGGCTCGACCGGCAACCTCGCGGTTTCGCTTCAGACCGGCAAACTGAACACCGTCAACCAGAGCCAGGGCGCCGAAGGCACGATAGTCGATACCCTTAAGCCCGTCGGCAATGCAGCACCGGTCAAGACGAAGACGACTTTCGACATTCCCAGCGCCGATTCCGCAGCGGTGGCTGTCCAGACGGGTACCCTCAACGAGGCCACGCAATTGCAATTCGGCAGCCGCAACCTCGCGGTTTCTTTGCAGCTCGGCAAGGGCAACTCCGTCGTTCAGACCCAGGGCACGATCAGCGAAGAAAGGACCCGCTACGAGGGCGGCACCATCCGGAAGGAGGTTCCGGAAGCCAGCCGGAACTCGTTCGCCGGCGCTCTTCAGATCGCCGACGACAGCCACGTCTCACAGACGCAGTCCGGCAACGGCCATACGGCGACGGCATTCCAGGCGGGACTGGACGAGAGTTCCTTCCAGACCCAGTCCGGACGAGACAATGACGCCGTGTCGATCCAGATCGGCGGCGCCAGCCGCTCCAGCCAGACCCAGTCGGGCAAGAAGAACTCCGGTCTGGTCATCCAGTTCGATACGGAAAACTTCGCCGAACAGACCCAGACCGGCGAGCGCGGCGAAGGCACGATCCTCCAGGCGGGCTTCCGGAACGAGGCCGAGCAGGTCCAGGCCGGCGTGAAGAACACCGCCATGATCGCCCAGTTCGGCCGGTCCAACGTCGCGTCCCAGAGCCAGAAGTAGCAGCGTCTCCCGTCCGACACTCTCGACCTACTCCGCCCCCTTCCCAGCACCAGAGCACAGAAGCCTCACCATGCGCACCTCGATCATCCTCTCCGCCTTCATCGGTCTGCTGTCACTCTCCTCTCCCGCCATGGCGGGAGAGGGCGACATCCTCCTGGCCGGCATCGGAAGTCAGGATGGCGCGGCGCACTCCGGTGAGGCTTCCGTTCTCCACGCCGCCATCGCGGACGGGCGGCGGAGCCAGCCGGCCGCCAGCGACCGCACGACCGCCCATGCGTTCCAGGCCGGCCAGGCCAACGCGACGCTGATCGACCAGAGCGGCGGCACCAACGGGACCGCCATCGCTCAGCTTGGCAAAGGAAACCTCGCGGTTGCCAGCCAGACCGGCGCCTACAACAATGCCAGCCTGACCCAGACCGGCAACGATCTGGTGATCGTCTCCCAGAAGGGCGTCGGCCTGACGCTGACCGCCGACCAGATCCCGGACTACCCGGCGCTGGTGATTCAGCAGGGCGTCGGCAGCCGGTCCGTCACTAAGGTTATTCCCCTTTCGAAACGTTGACCCTCCCGGCCTGTGCGGCCGGTTTATGCGGAACGTCAGGCGCGGAGTTGCTGTTGGCTTTGTCATCAGAGGCAAAACCGTGTGGTCGTGACCGATGAACGAGAATGACAAGACCCAACCGAAAGCCGACGATCCGAACACCGAAAACCTGAGCGCGGACGCTCTGGAACAGACCATGGAAGAGGTCGTCGAAACCCTGGCCCTGACCCATCAGGCCGCCGGATTTTTCCAGAAAGGAAACCGGTCGCCCCGCGAGCGGGCACGCTCCGAGCAGGTCCGCCAGACGGCGGAGGCGATGCTGAACGCCGCCGCCGATCACGGCGCCGGCGGATGCAAGCAACCGGACGACGCGGTCAGCCTGGACGATCCCCGCATCGTCCACTGACCCTCGAAACGAGACTGGCCCGGCAGGGAAGCCTCTACTCCTCGCCGCTTTCCAGATCGCCCAGGCCATAGCGCCGGAGCTTGACGTACAGGCTCTGCCGGCTTAGCCCCAGGATCTCCGCGGCCGAAGCCCGGTTGTCGCCGGTCAGCTCCAGCGCCGCTTCGATGCACAGGCGCTCGATAACGTCCGTGGTTTCGCGCACAAGGTCCTTCAGCGGCACCCTTCCGACCAGTTCCGTCAACTGCTCGACTGCGCGCGGCAGCTCCTTCTTGCGGGAGTCGGTCGTCAGCCGGCGGCCGACATCGCGGATCGAAAATCCGAAGCTGGGACCGTCGCCGCCGGGCACCGACGCCGCCGAGACCTCGATCTCCGCCATGGAACCGTACTCGCCGCGCAGCGTCGCGGCGTAGAGCCTGACCGAACCGTGCTGGCGCAGGTTGGCGAGCAGTACGCCGAGATCGACGCCGGGCCGTCCCAGCCAGCGTTCCAGCGACTGGCCCCGCGCCTGATCCTCCGCCGCCAGTTGGGCGAGATCGAGGAAAGCGGAGTTGGCGGCCATGATCCGCCCGTCGGCATCGGTGATCACGAAGCCGTCGGGCATGTTCTCGACGATCTGGAACTGGCTTGGCTGCGTCTCCGGCTTGCTGGCCTGCTCGGCGCTCAGCGGATGCAGACGCACCAGGAAGAGTGACGCGTTGTCTTGGCGGAACAGCGACGCGGTAATCCCAAGGTCGCGGCCCAGGGTCGAGCGCACGCGCCCTTCGTCCTCGCGTCCCGTCGCCCGTACGCCCGCCAGCAGCAGTTGGACGGCGGGGGCGTCTCCGGCATCCAGGGTGTCGGACAGCGTCCGGCCGACGGCGCCGCCGGCAGCCACGCCAAGCCCCAGCAGCGCGTCGGCAGCCGGATTGGACTCCATGATTTTCTGGGTCGCGGCGTCGGCGATCAGGATCGCTTCCGGCGTCATCTGGAACAGCAGGCGATAGCGCATCTCGACATGCCGCAGCCGCGCGTAGTCGCGCTCCATCGACTGCTGCGCTTCCACAAGCCGCTGCTGAAGCGCCGCCGACGGCCTGAGATCGCGACCGACCGCCACCATCCTGCCTTCTGCCCCGATCTGGACGACCGAGTACTGGATCGGGATGTCGGCGCTGCGCGGCAAGGCGTGGTTGACATGGCGCCAGCGCGGCGGAATGCCGGCGCGCGCCTCGCTCAGCATGCTGTCGATCTTGATCCGGCTTTCGACCGTCACCGTCTCCATCCAGGGACGGCCGATCCACTGGTCCGACCATTCGCGCGGCAGGTCGTCGTTGCCGAAGGTCAGGTCATGGATGACACCCTTGTCATCCATGACGATGGCAATATCGCCGGCGGACGCTACCAAGGCCGCTACGGCCTCGGCGTCAAGGTTCTCAAACGACTCCTTTGGAGCTTTGAAATGCTTCACGGGAGGGGAGACCTTCGAGCCCGAAGGATGGAAATCGGCGCCCGCAGGTCTGAGGCCGGTCTTGCTGCCAAGCGGTCCGGCGAGTTCGGCTGACGCCTTAGGTCTCGCCATTAGAACATCCTGCAAAATTTTGTCAAGCCGACTTGACGTATATCGAGATTGACAGTCGTCACTTCAATGCCGCCTTTTCCCTGAGCACAAAAAAAACCGGGTGGACTCCACCCGTTCAACGTCTTAAGGCCTTGACAGTTTCAGCTTTGTTTTGAGATCAGCGCAAGAAGATTTTCAGCCTGAACCGGAGCCTGGCGGCCATCGACCGCCGTGGCATCCGCTCCGACAAGCGTTACCATTTCCGGATGTTCAACGAAGACAGGCCCCCCGACCAGGATGCCGACGGACTGGTTGCGCGACGCGCGGCGGATCAGGCGGATGGTTGCAACCAGTTGATCGAGCTGCACGTCGCAGCTCACTGACAAGCCAACCACGGCAAACCACTGGCTGCGCACCGTCCTGATCAACTCATCGCGGGAAACAGGGGCTCCGGTCACGACATCCCAGCGCGCCCGGCGGAAGAATTCCGCCACCATCGAGACGCCGAAGGTGTGCTGACCGCCCGGTACGCTCATCAGGAGCGCACGCCGGCCGTCATCGCGGGTTGACGCTTCATTCAGAAACGCCGGGCTGAAGTCGTGCAGGACTTGTTGCAGATGACACAGTCCAATCGTGACATCGGCGAAGTGAAGAGTATCGTTGGTCCAGAGATCGCCAAGATGGCGCGCTGTCGGCGCAAGCAAGTCCAGGTAGAGAGATTCAAGCGGAACTCCACTTGACCTCAGTCCATCCACGAAGGATGCAGCTATCTGGAACCGGTCGTTGACCAGCAGGTCGGCAAGCTCCAGCACGTCGTCGGGTTGCTGAACATAGTTCGCACCCTCTCCGACAATAAGCGGAACTTCGGCCAGAGCACCCGGAGGCAGTTCGCCAAGTCCCGGATATAACCCCGGAGATGAACGACGGGCAAGAATAAGGCGGGGAACGATCTCCGCCTCGACTGTGTCAATCAAACCGGCCAGTAGCTGGCCAGGATGGCCTCGCCTCGTGACGACCCGAGGATCGATAACTGTGCTCTCCGTTACCGGCGCACATTCGACCTCTTCCCAGGCCCTCCCTGAAACGACCCGTTCAAGCGAGTCATTCATTTTTTGCTCCCTGAGGATTGGGTGAGCCTACCCTCATGCTTAATAAGCCTCAACCACAAATCTGGGGAGGTTCATTATGCTCCTAATAGGTCACATCGGCTTGCTCCCTCGTTCGATCTCGCAACCTGTCTCCATAGGTCGATAGCAAGCCTTAGCCCCCAAAATCTGTCAACTAAAATTGACGTCCAAAGTTATTGACGGCTGTTCCTCAAGGGTTTAGCGTTCTCATCAACAAGGGATCGGGAAAGGGCGCCGAAGCGCGGATGGGGTTCCAACCGCCGCAGCCGGCAACCCACCGCATCCCAGGGAGGACGTAATGAAACAGGGTCGGAACCCGCCACTTTATACGCCTGAAGAACGGAAACGCCGCGACGCTTCGCCCTGGACACTTGTTCAAGGCATCCTCGCCCCCATTCAGTTCGTCGTTTTCCTTGCCAGCCTGTGCTTGGTACTCCGGTATCTGGCGACCGGCGAAGGGCTTGGCATTGCCACCGCTTCGGTGGTGGTCAAGACGCTGACCCTCTACGCGATCATGATCACCGGCTGTATCTGGGAAAAGGTGGTGTTCGGCCGCTACCTGTTCGCCCCCGCCTTCTACTGGGAAGACGTCTTCAGCATGCTGGTGCTGGCGTTGCATACCGGTTATCTGGCGGCGGTGGCCTTCGACGCGCTGGGAGCGCAGGGCCAGATGATCCTGGCGCTCGCCGCCTATGCCACCTACGTCATCAACGCCACCCAGTTCATCCTGAAATTGCGGGCCGCCCGGCGCGGCGACAGCAACGCTCATGCTGTCGCCCCTTCGAACGCGCTGGAGGGGGCACGATGACCTCGCTCCCCAATCCCCCGGTGCTTCAAGAGCGCGGCCAGCGCGAAGTCTTCTGCGGCCTGACCGGCATCATCTGGCTCCACCGCAAGATCCAGGACGCCTTCTTCCTGGTGGTCGGATCCCGCACCTGCGCCCACCTGATCCAGTCGGCCGCCGGAGTCATGATCTTCGCCGAGCCGCGCTTCGCCACCGCCATCATCGAGGAACGCGATCTGGCCGGGATGGCCGACATGAACGAGGAGCTGGACAAGGCGGTCACCAAGCTGCTGGAACGCCGCCCCGATATCCGCCTGCTGTTCCTGGTCGGCTCTTGCCCGTCGGAAGTCATCAAGCTGGACCTGTCGCGCGCCGCCCTCCGCCTGTCCCGCGACCACAGCCCGCGCGTCCGCATACTCAGCTACTCGGGCAGCGGGATCGAGACGACCTTCACCCAGGGCGAAGACGCCTGCCTCGCCTCGCTCGTCTCCGAGCTTCCCGCTTCGGAAGACCGGTCGCTGCTGGTGGTCGGGGCGCTGGCCGACGTGGTCGAGGACCAGTTCAGGCGGATCTTCGACGATCTGGGTATCGGTCCCGTCCATTTCCTGCCGCCGCGCCGAGCATCCGACCTTCCCGGCATCGGCCCCCGGACCTCCTTCCTGCTGGCTCAACCCTTCCTGGCGGAAACCGCCCGGTTGCTGGAACAGCGCGGCGCTGCCCGCCTGTCCGCCCCCTTCCCGCTCGGTGCCGAGGGCACCACCGCCTGGCTCAAGGCCGCGGCGAGTGCCTGGAACGTCGCACCCGAGCGTTTTGAAAGAGTCGTCTCCCCCTGCCGCGAAAGATCGCGGGCCGCGCTTGCCCGATTCCGTTCCGACCTTGCGGGCAAGCGCGTTTTCTTTTTCCCCGACAGCCAGCTCGAAATACCGATCGCCCGTTTCCTGGCGACCGAGCTTTCGATGCAGCTGATCGAAGTCGGCACGCCCTATCTCCACCGCGCCCATCTGGCGGAGGAACTGGCGCTGCTGCCCCCCGGCACGCTGCTGAGCGAAGGCCAGCACGTGGAACGCCAGCTCGACCGCTGCCGCGCCGCGCAGCCCGACATCACGGTCTGCGGCCTCGGCCTCGCCAACCCGCTGGAGGCGGAAGGCCTGACGACCAAGTGGTCGATCGAGCTGCTGTTCACTCCTATCCATGGCTACGAGCAGGCCTCCGACTTGGCTGGTCTGTTCGCCCGCCCGCTCCGCCGCAGCCTTTCACTGGTGGCCTGACGCCATGCAACTGACGCTCTGGACATACGAAGCCCCGCCCCATGTCGGCGCCATGCGGATCGCGACCGCGATGGAAGGCGTGCATTACGTGCTGCATGCTCCGCAGGGCGACACCTACGCCGATCTGCTGTTCACCATGATCGAGCGCCGGCCCAAGCGCCCGCCGGTGACCTACACCACTTTCCAGGCCCGCGACCTTGGCGGCGACACCGCCGAACTGTTCAAGACAGCCGTCGCGGAAGCGTACGAACGCTTCAAACCGCAGGCGATCCTGGTAGGAGCTTCCTGCACCGCCGAGCTGATCCAGGACGACCCCGGCGGGTTGGCCCATGCGCTCAACCTGCCGGTGCCGGTTATCCCGCTGGAACTGCCTGCCTACCAGAAGAAGGAGAATTGGGGCGCTGCCGAGACCTTCTACCGGCTGGTCCGTGCCCTTGCCGATCCGGCCTGCCCCCGGCATACCGGCAGCCGTCCGCGCTGCAACCTGCTCGGCCCGACCGCCCTTGGTTTCCGCCACCGCGACGACATCACCGAGATCACAGGCCTGCTCGACCGCATCGGGATCGACATCGGCGTGGTCGCCCCGATGGGCGCCTGCCCCGCCGATCTGGCCCGGCTGGGTGAAGCCGATTTCAACATCGTCCTGTATCCGGAAATCGCCAATACCGCCGCCCAATGGCTGCAACGGACGTTCCGCCAACCGACCGTCAAGACCGTCCCGATCGGAGTCGGCGCCACCCGCGACTTCATCGCCGAGGTGGCTGATGTCGCCGGGATCGAAGTCCCCGCCGAACTGACCGCCGGCTCGTCGCGCCTGCCCTGGTACTCGCATTCCGTAGACAGTACCTACCTGACCGGAAAGCGCGTCTTCATCTTCGGCGATGCCAGCCACGCCATCGCGGCGGCCCGGATCGCCCATGCCGAACTGGGCTTTGCGGTGGTAGGCCTCGGCACCTACAGCCGCGAGATGGCGCGGGAAGTCCGGGAAGCCGCCACCCATTACGGCATCGAGGCGCTGATCACCGACGATTACCTGGAGGTTGAAGCCAGGGTGTCGGAGCTTCAGCCCGATCTGGTGCTCGGCACCCAGATGGAACGCCACATCGCCAAGCGCTTGGGCATTCCCTGCGCGGTCATCTCGGCCCCCGTCCACGTCCAGGACTTCCCGGCGCGCTACTCGCCGCAGATGGGATTCGAGGGCGCCAACGTGATCTTCGACGCCTGGGTCCATCCGCTGATGATGGGGCTGGAAGAACACCTGCTGGCGATGTTCCGCGACGACTTCGAGTTCCACGGCGAAGCGGCGCCGTCCCATCTCGGCCACCCCGTCAGCGTCAGCCCTGTCGTTCCGGAAACAGTCGCAAAAGTTGCCAATACGGACGACACCGGCTGGGCGCCCGATGCCGAGCGGGAGCTGCGCAAGATTCCGTTCTTCGTCCGGGGCAAGGCCCGCCGCAATACCGAACGCTTCGCCCGCGAACAGGGCATCGCGCGCATCACGATCGAGACGCTCTACCACGCCAAGGCGCATTTCAGTTCCCAGCACTAGAAGGCAGCGGCATGACCACAATCCTGACGAGGCGTCCGGTTCCGGGAAGGATCGGCCACGGTGACGGCGAAGGCAGCGTCCAGGTCCAGATGGACCCGACCGTCAGTCTCGGCACCGCCAAGGTCTTCGCCGTCTACGGCAAGGGCGGCATCGGCAAGAGCACGACATCGTCCAACCTGTCCGTCGCTTTCTCCAAGCTGGGCAAGCGGGTGCTCCAGATCGGCTGCGACCCCAAGCACGACAGTACCTTCACGCTGACTAAGCGGTTGGTCCCGACCGTGATCGACATCCTGGAGACGGTCAACTTCCACTCCGAAGAGTTGCGGACCGAGGACTTCGTGTTCGAGGGCTACAACGGCGTGATGTGCGTCGAGGCCGGCGGCCCGCCCGCCGGGACCGGCTGCGGCGGCTACGTCGTCGGCCAGACGGTCAAGCTTTTGAAAGAGCATCATCTGCTCGACGATACCGACGTCGTGATCTTCGACGTACTGGGCGATGTCGTCTGCGGCGGTTTCGCGGCCCCGTTGCAGCATGCCGAACGTGCGCTGATCGTCACCGCCAACGACTTCGACAGCATCTTCGCGATGAACCGCATCGTCGCCGCCATCCACGCCAAGGCCAAGAACTACAATGTCAGGCTGGGCGGAGTCATCGCCAACCGCAGCGCCGGCACCGACCAGATCGACCGCTTCAACAACGTCGTCGGCCTGAACACCCTCGCCCGCTTCCCCGACCTCGACGCGATCCGCCGCAGCCGCCTGAAGAAGGCGACCCTGTTCGAGATGGAACCGTCTCCCGAACTGGAAGCGGTGCAGAACGAATACCTCCGGCTGGCCGCTACCCTCTGGGCCGGGACCGAGCCGCTGGCGCCCACGCCCATGAAGGACCGCGATATCTTCGACCT
>DASQKT010000449.1:0-2872 GCA_035630415.1 Skermanella sp. | reverse complement strand
TATCAGTCTCGCATGAACGCGGTGTTGCGCGCTTTCATGGAACATAGCAGGAAGACCGGGTAGGCGGAAAACGCACCCGCTGGCTTCTCACGACGCATCGTAAGCACCGGCTTGCCGTATCGGGCAAGCTGTGAGAGGACTTTACGGTTCCTGATCCGTAGAGTCCGAAGGTTTGCAGCCGATGGCGATCCTGTTCCTGTCCCCGTCCGATGATCCCGCCGAATGGCTTCCGGAACTGCATCGTCAGCTTCCCGACCGGGAGGTCCGCGTCTGGCCCGATATCGGCGATCCCGACGACATCGACTACGCCATGATCTGGCGCCCGCCGGCCGGCGTGCTGAAGCAGTTGCCGAACCTGAAGGTCATGCTGTCGCTGGGGGCCGGCGTCGACGGCGTCCTGAGCGATCCCGAACTGCCGGACCTGCCGCTGGTCCGCATGGTCGAGCCGGGGCTGACCGAGGGCATGACCGAGTTCGTCGTCCTCCAGGTGCTGCACTGGCATCGCCAGATGGAAGCCTACCGGGCACAGCAGCGTGACGGCGTCTGGCGGCAGTTGCCGCAGAAGTTGGCGCGGGAACGCCGGGTCGGCATCCTCGGCCTCGGTGTCCTCGGGGCCGATGCGGCGCGGGTGCTGACGGAGCTTCGGTTCGACGTGGCCGGCTGGAGCCGGTCGGCGCGTGAACTGCCGGGAATGACCTGCTTCCACGGCGCCGCCGGTCTGGCCGCCTTCCTGGCCCGGACGGAAATCCTGGTCTGCCTGCTCCCTCTGACGGAGGAGACCGCCGGAATTCTCAACTGGGAAACGCTGGCCGCCCTGCCGAAGGGCGCCTGTGTCGTCAACGTCGCGCGCGGCGGGCACGTCAACGAGGCGGACATGCTGGCCGCCCTCGACAGCGGCCATATCACCGGCGCCAGCCTGGACGTCTTCGGCCAGGAGCCGCTGCCGCCCGATCACCCGTTCTGGAGCCATGAACGGGTGATCGTAACCCCCCACGTCGCCGCCGTGACCCACGCCAGAACGTCGGTCACCCATTTAGCGGAGCAGATCCGGCGGTTCGAAGCAGGAGAACCGCTGGAAAACCTCGTGGACCGCAAGCGCGGCTACTGATCAGGCGAGCCGGCGCACGCCGGTAACCTGCGCGCCGCGCGCCACCACCTCGGTCAACGGCTCTTCCGTCACCATCATGTGGAAGGCGTTGGCATGCAGCAGCAGGTCCGGCCCCGTCATGATCCCGACATGGCCGGGGAAGAAGACGATGTCGCCGCGCCGCAGGTCGCCTGTCCCGGCCACCGCTTCGCCGATCGACTGCGCCTGCTGGTCGCTGTCACGCGGCACCGGCAAGCCGGCGGCATCCAACGCTATCTGTACGAGGCCGGAACAATCCAGTCCCATGCTGGTCTTGCCGCCCCACAGGTAAGGCACGCCAGTCAGCTTGCGCGCCGTCGCCACATAGTCCGGTGCGACGTCGTCCAGCCCGGCCAGATGCTTCATGAAGACCCAGCCGCCCTGTTCAAGCTCGGCAAAACCGTTTTTCTCGCCGATCACCGCGACGCGGGAGGTCAGGCTGAGCACGTCGAGCGTCGGGCTTTTAAGGTCCGGCTCCGGAAACAGGAACGTCCGGATAGCGCTGACCCGATGGGTCGGCGCCGGCGTCTCGCCCCACAGCGTGTCGAGGCGCAGGTAGCCGACATAGCCGTCGGATTCGATCTGGCCCCAGACCCAGCCGTCATGCTCCTCGTAGACGGTGACCGTCTCACCGAACAGCGCTTGGGTCGTCTGCCGCGCCTCGAAATCCGGCTGCGCCTTGACCGTTGCGAAGCCGGTACGAAGCTGGCACAGCACGCCTTCGACGAAGCGTTCGGCTAGAACGAGGCCTTCCAGGTGCGCCGCCGCCAGATCGGGACGGTAGGGGTTAATCCGGGGGTCCGGCAAGGACAAGCTCATTGGATACGTCCTCCGGCAGAGGTTGCGGCGGGATATCCGCAGGGCCGGCCCCCGCTTCCACGGTAGCTTCCATCATCGCGGCCTGCTGCGACGTCAGCACCAGTTGAGAGAATTCCGTCAGGAACACCGATCCCTTGACGGTGCGCTGAACCAGCACGTTCCGCCGGTCCGCGTCGTCGCGTTTGCGCCGGACGAAGCCCAGCCGTCCGAGCCGGTCGAGCGCCCTGCTTATCGCCGGCTTCGAAATGCTGAGGGTGCCGGCGAGCCCGCGCACCGTATGGGGCGGCGGCGTCAGGTAGACGGTCAGGAGCAGGGCCAATTGACGCGACGACAGGTCCGGGCCGGCCTGTTTCACACTCGAAACGAGAACATTGCGCCAGAGATCGAGGGCTTGGAGCTTGTGAGGCATTTCGTGACTCCCGATACACCACCCGGACGTATCGGGTCGCAACCGGGAATCTGCCGAAACGATCCCTTTTGAGCAAGAGTTTAAGCGCTTTTGGCATAGCGGCTCTCCAAATAAGAGTAAACCGCACGCATACCCAAGGCTTCACCCCCTTCGGGCCGTCCCGGTTTGGACGACGGATTCCACGCCATGACGTCCAGATGCGCCCACGGCGTGGTCTTCTCGACGAATCGCTCCAGGAACAATGCCGCCAGGATAGCCCCCGCGAACGGTCCGCTTCCGACGTTGTTGAGGTCGGCCACTTTGCTTTCCAGCAGCTTGGCGTAGGGCTGATGCAGCGGCAGGCGCCACATCGGATCGGACTGCGACTCGGCGGCCTTCAGCAGCCCGTCCGCCAAGGCGTCGTCGTTGCTGAACAGCGCGGGAAGCTCCGTACCCAGCGCGACTCGGGCGGCGCCGGTCAGGGTGGCGAAGTCGATGATCACCTCGGGCTTGTCGTTCACCGCCTTGGCCAGCGCGTC
>DASQKT010000448.1:0-7148 GCA_035630415.1 Skermanella sp. | reverse complement strand
CATCTCGCCCCGCGTCAGGTTGCGGCCGAGATCCGGCGCGGCGGGTCGGGCGGCAACGGTCGGTGAAACAGGTACGGGATCGGGAGCCGGGATCGCAGCGGCCACGGGCGCAGGTTTCGGCGCTGGGGCCGACGCTACCGGCCTGGGCGGGCGGTTGATGATAGGGTTGTTCAGCGCCGCCATGTAGAACAGGCCGAACAGAGATGCGGAGAGCAAGCCGATAATCAGCGCCGGCGCCATGGCGATACGAGGCATCCCGTTTCCCACCCCAGGAAAATCAAAGCGGGCAAGTCCGATTGCCATATGCACACCCGTGCCGCCGGTGACGTGGAAGTGGTACTAGCTTATCAGCTTCCCGCCGGCGATTTGAAGGGAATCTCACGCCATTGTCCCGGTTCCAGTCGATCCAGCGTCCAGTCGCCGACGGCGTGGCGGATCAGCCTCAGGGTCGGCAATCCTACCGCCGCCGTCATCCGGCGCACCTGACGGTTCCGGCCTTCCCACAGCGTTAGTTCCACCCACGAGGTCGGGATGCTGGCGCGGTAGCGGATCGGCGGATCGCGCGGCCAGAGACCGGGCGGCTCGTCGATCAGGCGGGCACCTGCGGGCAGCGTTGGGCCGTCGTTGAGGGTGACGCCCCGGCGCAGCGCTTCGAGGGCGTCGTCGGTGGGAATGCCCTCGACTTGTGCCCAGTAGGTCTTCGGCTGCTTGTGCTTCGGGTCGGCGATCCGGGAAATGAGCCGGCCGTCGTCGGTCAGCACCAGCAACCCTTCGCTGTCGCGGTCGAGCCGGCCGGCGACGTAGACGTCCGGGACCTTGATGAAGTCGGCCAGCGTCGCCCGTCCGTGCTCCCTATCCGTGAACTGGGACAGCACGTCGTAGGGCTTGTTGAACAGGATAAGACGGCCGGGGGCTGCCGCTTTCCGTGTCTCCGGCTTTCGGGCCTGCGGCTTCCTGCCGATCTTCAGATGTGGCAAGAGGCCATGCCCCGGCGTTCCAGATACCGCTGGTGATAGTCCTCGGCACGCCAGAAGGTGGAGGCCGGCGATATCTCCGTCACGATCAGGCGATTGAACCGGCCGGACGCCTGTGCTTTGGCCAGAGAGGCGCGGGCGGTGGCTTCCTGGTCATCGGAATGGGTGAAGATCGCCGAGCGGTACTGACTGCCGACATCAGGGCCTTGGCGGCCCGGTGTGGTCGGGTCGTGGATCTGCCAGAACACGTCGAGCAACTGGGCGAACGAGACTTTGGCCGGGTCGAAGGTCACTTCGACCACTTCGGCGTGGCCGGTCTCGTCACTGCAAACATCGTCGTAGGTCGGGCTGTCCTTCGATCCTCCCAAATATCCCGCGGCGGTATCCGTCACGCCATCGACATGACGGAACGCCGCTTCGACACCCCAGAAACAGCCGGCTCCGAACGTCGCCTTTTCCATATCAACCTCCCGTCGGGCGTCGCGCACTGTCCGCGCCTGCCCGGTTATGTCGCGCAACCCGGCGGGATTTTCCAGCTTAACCTTGCTCCCGCTAGCGCAGGTTGAGGTTCAGGAAATCGACGGTGCGCTGGTTGGCCAGTTCCGCCGCTTGCGCCTCCGCCCCGGTGGTACCGGGACGGGCGAAACCATGTCCGACTTCAGGATATGTGTGAATCGACATGCCCGCAACGGGGCAGAGACGTTCCCTGATCCGTTCACGCGTTTCAGCCGGAATGAAGGGGTCTTTTTCTCCGATATGCATCATGAAGGACCGGGACAGCTTGACGCATTCGCCCAGGTGGCGGTCGATCCCAGTGCCATAGTAGGCGACATTGGCCTGGGTATCGCCCCGGCAGCCCATCAGCCATGCAAGACGTCCGCCCATGCAGAACCCGACTGTCGCGACCCGCCCGTTGCATTGTTCCATCTCGCGCAGATGCAGCACGGCGGCCTTGATGTCGTGGAGCATCTGGTCGTCCGTCAGTTGAGCCATCCTGCGGCGGCCTTCTTCCAGAGCCTGCTCGCTGCCGGGCTCAAGTTCTTCCTTCTTTCCGAGCCGCCACGTCAGGTCCGGGCAGATCGTCAGGAATCCTGCGTCGGCGAAGCGGTCGGCAGTGGTTCGCATCGATTTGTTCAGGCCGAAGATCTCGTGAATCAGCACTACGCCGCCGGCGCGCGGGTGATCGGCGGGCGTCGCCAGATAGGCCGGCATCCGCTCGTCATGAACTTCGACTTCGATATCCGGCATTCGTCTTCTCCCAGCAGCTACGGTCCTCGTACATTCGGGAAACCGCTTGTTTACCATATCGATGGTACATGGGGTCGGGGCGTGTGGGGAGACTCCCGAACGCTATAGCCGACTAAAGGTGGCCCTGGGATGAGACGTGGATTGGCGGCAATGCTGATCGCCGCCGGATTGACCGGCGCCGCCGCTTTACCCGCAGGGGCTCAGCCGGAATGGGGCAAGGCGGCGGCGCCGGCGCCGGGTGCGGTACGGATATTCGGATCATATACCAACGGCTGCATCGCCGGAGCCCGATCCCTGCCGCCGGAAGGTCCGGGGCATCAGGTAGTGCGCATGTCGCGCAACCGCTATTTCGGTCATCCGGAAACGATCGACTACCTGCTGAACTTCGGCCGCCGGGTCGCGGGCGCCAACCTCGGGATTGCCCTGATCGGCGACATGTCGCAGCCGCGCGGCGGTCCGATGGCGTTCGGCCATGCCAGCCACGAGATCGGGCTGGATGCCGACGTCTGGTTCCGCCTGGACCTGCCGCCCTTGCCCCGCACCTCCCGCGAGAACCTGGACCTGCCGACCATGGTCGATCCGGTGAAGCGCCGGGTGGACCCGAAGCGGTTCACCGACAGACAGGCCGAGTTGCTCCGCTTCGCGGCGCTGGACCCGCGCGTTGCCCGCATCTTCGTCAATCCTGCGATCAAGCTGGCGCTGTGCGAGCGCGCCTGGACCGATCGGTCATGGCTGCGGCTGATCCGGCCCTGGCATGGTCATGACGCCCATTTCCATATCCGGCTGAACTGCCCCGCCGACCAGCCGAACTGTGTTCCACAGGACCCGCCGCCGCCGGGCGACGGCTGCGGCGAGGATCTGGATGCATGGCTGAAGAAGCCGGTCCCCGCGCCCCAAGCTCCGCACAAGGAGGCGGCGAGACCCACGCCTTCACCGCCGGCGATGCCGCCCGCCTGCCACTCGGTCCTCGGGATGCCGCCTCAACAGGCAATGCGCTGACCGAAAACATCGCAACTTGCCTTGTTTATAATCGTTAATTTTCCATAAACAATTAGCTTGCGTACTTTTCGATCTCTCGCTTAATATCGTTATCGATAATGATATTGGGTGGAGCGGAGATGACGCGGCTCAGTGAGCAGTCGGCCTTGCAGTTCACCAGGGCACGCAAGGGAAGCGTGCTTTACGACGACCTGCGTGCCCAGATCGTCAAAGGCGCGCTGAAGCCCGGCGAGCCGATGCTGGAAATCACCGTCGCCCGCGACTATGGGTGCAGCCAGGGAACGGTCCGCGAGGCACTGATGCGTCTTCACGAAGACGGTCTGGTCGTCAGGAGCGGCTATCGCGGCACGACCGTTTCGACCACCAGCCCGGCGGAAGCGCGCGAGATGCAGTTCCTCCGCCTGCACCTGGAAACCCAGGGCATCGGGCGGGCCGCCGCCTTCATGGATGCCGGTTTGATCGACCGCCTGTGCGGACTGGTGGTCGAGATGGAGCAGGCAGCGGATGCCGGCGACGAGTACGGGCTGACCGAACTCGACTGCGACTTCCACCTCGCGATCTTCGGACGGGCCGGCCTGCCGGCGTTGGACGCGATCCTGAGCCGGTGCCTGCTCCACCTGCACCGGGTAACCCTGGCGGAACCGGGCCGCACACGGCCCCTGCTGATTTCCGCCCGCCGCCACTGGGACGTGATCGAAGCGCTCCGCACGCGCGACCCCGGTACGGCGGTCCAGGCGATTACCCATCACATCAACACCGTTCTGGAAACCGGCATCGCCGGCGAGGAGGGCTGATGGCCTCGATACAGGCCGGAATGAGCAAGGCCGACGTCCTGGAGGACCGGCAACCCAGCGGCAAGGCGGAAGCGGTTGCGGAAATCCGGAACCTCCAGGTCGGCTTCCGCACCGACCAGGGCAGCTTCAACGTCCTGGACGGCGTCTCCTTCACGGTGCGGAGCGGGCGCACCCTGTGTCTGGTCGGGGAATCCGGCTGCGGCAAGAGCGTCACGGCGCTGTCGATCATGGGACTTCTCGCCCCCACCGCGCATATCGGGCGCGGCGAAATCCTGCTGGACGGCACCGATATCCTGAAGCTGGACCGCAAGGGCCTGAACGAGCGGCGCGGCGACCGGATGGCAATGATCTTCCAGGAGCCGATGACATCGCTGAACCCGGTCTTCACGATCGGCGACCAGATCGTCGAAGGCATCCTGCGCCACCGCCAGGTCAGCCGGGCCGACGCCCACAGGCGCGCGGTCGAGATGCTGCGGAAAGTCCGCATTCCGGCGCCCGAGCAGCGCATGACCGACTATCCGCACCAGCTTTCCGGCGGCATGCGGCAGCGGGTGATGATCGCGATGGCGCTTGCCAACGATCCCCGCCTGCTGATCGCTGATGAGCCGACCACAGCACTGGACGTGACGATCCAGGCGCAGATCCTGGAACTGATCCGTACGCTTCAGGACGATACCGGAACGGCGGTGCTGCTGATCACCCACGACCTTGGCGTGGTGGCCGAAGTCGGCGACGACGTTGCCGTGATGTATGCGGGCCGGATCGTCGAGCAGGCTGCCGTCGCCGACCTGTTCGCCGACCCCCAGCACCCTTATACGCTGGGGCTGCTCAGCTCGATCCCTCGGCTGGATGCGGATCTGGGGCCGTTGCCGACAATTCGCGGGTCGGTACCCGCCCCATCCGAAATGCCGGCGGGATGCAGGTTCTCGACCCGCTGCCCCTTTGCCGACGAGCACTGCCGGACGGAGGAACCGCCGCTGGCCGAGATTGCGGCGAGCCACAAGGTCGCCTGCTGGAAAGCTCCGCTTGAAGAGAACGCCGCCTGAAAAGGACACGCCAGCCATGGCGCAGGTCGAAAACAACGATGCCCCGAAAGCCAACATCCTGGAAGTGGAGGGGCTGAAGAAACACTTCCCGACATCCAAGGCGCTGATCCCCGGCGGAGGCCGGACCGTCAAGGCGGTGGACGGCGTCAGCTTCAACGTGGTGACCGGCGAGACGCTTGCCATCGTCGGTGAGAGCGGCTGCGGCAAGTCCACCCTGGCGCGGCTGATCCTGCGCCTGACCGACCTGACGGATGGTACGGTCAAGTTCCACGGTCAGGACATCGCCAAGCTGCCGGAACGGCAGATGCGCCCGCTGCGGGCGCGGATGCAGATGATCTTCCAGGACCCCTTCGCCTCGCTCAATCCACGGATGAGCGTCACCGAGATCCTCACGGAGCCGATGATCGTCCATAAGCTGGGCGACCGCCGGGAGCGACGCGAGCGGATGCACGAGCTGCTGGGGCTGGTCGGGCTGTCGCCCCGGCACGCCGACCGCTACCCACACGAATTCAGCGGCGGACAGCGGCAGCGGATCGGGATCGCGCGGGCATTGGCGGCCGGGCCTGAACTGGTGATCGGGGACGAGCCGGTGTCGGCTTTGGACGTCTCGGTCCAGGCGCAGGTCATCAACCTGCTGGAAGACCTGAAGCGACGGCTGGGGCTGACGCTGGTCATCATCTCCCACGACCTTGCGGTCGTGCGGCACATGTCCGACCGGGTCGGCGTGATGTATCTGGGCAAGATGGTGGAGTTGGCGCCGACCGCCGAGTTGTTCGCCGCGCCGCGCCATCCCTATACGCGGGCGCTGATGTCGGCGGTTCCCCTGCCCGATCCGTCCGCGCGGTCCAACCGGCAGATCCTGGAAGGCGACGTGCCGAGCCCGCTGAACCCGCCGTCGGGCTGCCGGTTCCACACCCGCTGCCCCTATGTGCGCGAGCGCTGCCGCACGGAGGAGCCGCTGCTGGAATCAGGCGTTGCCTGCCACTTCTGGCGGGAGATCGAGGCGCTGCCGGGACCCGACCGGACGGTGAAGCCGGTCAGTGCCGCCTATCGGCGGCGCCGCGCGCTCTACATGGAGCGCCGCGCGAATCAGGATGACGCGGTGGCCGCCGGCTGAGCACGGCCCGCCTGCGGACACGAAGAAAAACAGGGAGCTTTACGAATGAGCATCAAAAATTGGAAGGCCGGCCTGATGGCTGCCGGCATCATGGTCCTTGCAGCGACCGGCGCTTCGGCCCAGACGCTCCGGATCGGGTTGGCGGAAGATCCCGACATGCTCGATCCTGCCATGGCGAAGGCCTTCGTCGGTCGCATCGTCTTCACCGGCCTGTGCGACAAGCTGGTCGATCTGGCGCCGGACCTGAAGATCATCCCGCAGCTTGCCACCGAATGGTCGTGGTCCGACGACAACAAGTCCCTGACCATGAAGCTGCGCCAGGGCGTCACCTTCCATGACGGCGAGCCGTTCAACGCCGAGGCGGTAAAGTTCAACCTGGAACGCTCGCTCAACAAGCCCGGCTCCGCCCGGCGTAGCGAGATCGTCGCGATCCAGACGGTAGACGTGGTCGATCCCTATACCGTACGCCTGAACCTGTCGCAGCCCTCCGCTCCGCTGCTGGCGGCCCTATCCGACCGGGCCGGCATGATGATCTCGCCCAAGGCCGCCCAGGCCGCCGGCGATAACTTCGCCCGCGCTCCCGTCTGTTCCGGCCCTTACAAGTTCGTCGAGCGGATCGCCCAGGACCGCATCGTGCTGGAGAAATTCGACAAGCACTGGAACGCCGCCGCCTTCCCGGTCCAGCGGGTCGTCTACCTGCCGATCCCGGACACGACGGTACGGCTGGCGAACCTTCAATCCGGCGGTCTGGAGATCATCGAGCGGACGGCCCCGGCCGACCTGCCGACGGTGCGTTCCGACAGTTCGCTGAAGCTGGAGCAGGCAACCAGCCTCGGGTACCAGGGCATCACCTTCAACATGGCGAATGGTCCGCGTGCGGACAACGTGCTCGCCAAGGACGTCAAGGTCCGGCGGGCGTTCGAACTGGCGCTCGACCGCACGATCATCAATCAGGTCGGTTTCGAGGGCG
>DASQKT010000447.1:0-7877 GCA_035630415.1 Skermanella sp. | reverse complement strand
CGGGATCTGCCTGCGGGCGGTGATCGGACCGTCGCACCTGATGCTGACGATGACCGGGCACGAGCGTCAGGCGATGTGGGCGCTGGGCTGCGCCGCCGCGGCAAATATCACGCTGAACCTTGTCATGATCCCCGTTTTCGGGATCGAGGGGGCGGCGGCCATGACGACGCTGTCGCTGCTTGGCAGTCAGATCGCGATGGCGATCATGGCGTGGCAGCGGGTCGGCATCGCTCCGCCGCTGCTGCCGCGCTCGCTGATGCGCCGCTCCGGGATGCCCCCCTCCGGCTGGCGCTGTCACGATCCGGATGCGTCCGAATCAGAAGGGCTATGACCGAGTTGCGCTGGTGCTTCCCTAGCGTCTGGCCCATATAGCCCGCGTACGGAACAGACCGAGGTTTTTGGATGACGATCTTGATAACAGGAGCCGCCGGCTTCATCGGCTCCCATGTCGCCCAGGCGCTTCTGACGCGCGGCGATCAGGTGGTCGGCATCGACAATCTCAACGATTACTACAGCGTCGCCCTGAAACGCGCCCGGCTTGAGCGTCTGGACGGCGCGCCTGGATTCAGCTTCATCCAGGCCGACGTCGCCGATAAGACTTCGATCGACGGCGTGCTGGCGCAGGCGAAAGCCAATGGCCAGAAGGTTACCGGGATCATCCATCTTGCCGCTCAGGCAGGTGTACGCTACTCGCTGGAAAACCCGTACGCGTACGCCGACGCCAATGTCATGGGCCAGGTAGTCATGTTGGAGGCGGCACGCAGCCTCGACCGCCTGGACCACTTCGTCTACGCCAGTTCCTCGTCGGTCTACGGCTCCAACACCAAGCTGCCCTTCTCGATCGACGATCCGGTGGACCATCCGGTGTCCCTCTACGCCGCGACCAAGCGGGCGGGCGAGCTGATCACCCACAGCTTCAGCCATATCCACAAACTGCCGGCGACCGGACTGCGGTTCTTCACGGTATACGGTCCCTGGGGCCGGCCGGACATGGCTGCCTATCTGTTCTGCGACGCCATCATGGCGGGCCGTCCGATCCGCGTCTTCAACGAAGGCCGGATGGAGCGCGATTTCACCTATATCGACGATATCGTCGCGGGCGTCGTGGCGGCGCTGGACCGTCCGGCCACCCCGGACGAGCGCGGCGTGCCTGTCCGGCTCTACAACCTTGGCAATCACCGGTCGGAAAGCCTGCTTCACTTCATCTCGGTGATCGAGGATGCCCTGGGCCGCAAGGCGGAGAAGAGCCTGGAGCCGATGCAGGCGGGCGACGTACCGGCGACATATGCGGATATCGCGGCGACCCGGCGCGATCTGGGATTCGATCCGGCGACCCCGATAGAAGTGGGTATCCCCAAGTTCGTGGCATGGTACAAGGCTTATCACGGCATCGTCTGACGCCATATCTCCTGATGAATGGGCCATGACCGGCCCGGATACCCTGATGATCGATGCCCTCGGCCTGTTCGAAATAGCGTTGCTTGGCGGTACCGCCTGCCTGTCCTGGATGGCGACGGGCGTCGTGCTGCACTACCTGCGCCGCAACGCGATCCTCGACCACCCCAATGAACGCAGCAGCCACAAGGTCCCGACGCCACGCGGCGGCGGCTGGGGGATCATGCTGACGCTGTTGCCCGCGATGGCGCTGATCGGCTGGATCGTCGGCCATTTCGACCACGTCCTTCCCGCCTTCGCCGGCGCCGCCGGCCTGATGGCGATTTCCTGGATGGACGACCGGCGCAGCCGATCCGCCAGACTTCGGTTCGGGATGCAGATCGTGGCCGTAGCGGTCGGCCTGACGGCGCTACCGGCGGGTTCTCTGGTATTCCAGGGCTGGCTGCCATTCTGGCCCGACCGGATCGTCGCAGCCGTAGGCTGGCTGTGGTTCATCAACCTGTTCAACTTCATGGACGGCATCGACGGTCTGGCCGGGAGCGAGGCGGCCTCGATCGGCTTCGGGCTGGCGGTGGTCGCCGTGGCCGCGAACCTGGGCTATGTCCCGCTGTGGCTGGCCCTTGCGGCGGCCGGCGCCGCATTCGGCTTCCTGGTCTGGAACTGGCACCCGGCGCGGGTCTTCATGGGCGATGTCGGCAGCGTTCCCCTGGGTTTCATCCTGGGCTGGCTGCTGCTGGCGACGGCCGCATCCGGCCAATGGGTCGCGGCTTTGCTGGTACCCTCATACTTCCTGGCCGACGCCACCTTCACGCTGCTGCGCCGCCTGTTCGCCGGCAAGCGCATCTGGGAAGCACACCGGGAGCACATCTACCAGCGCGCCGTCCAGGCCGGACACAGCCATTCCGACGTCGTGCTCAAGGTAATCGCCGCGAATGCGATCCTGATCGCACTCGCCGCCGCGTCGGTCAGCATCGGCTGGCTGGCGCTGCCGCCCGGAATCATCGTCGTCCTGGGCCTTCTGGTCTGGCTGCCCCGGCCCGTCCGGAGGGCATGATGCGTATCCTCGTCACCGGAGCGAACGGCTTCGTGGGCTCCGCCCTGATCCCGATCCTTAAGAGCCACGGCCACCACATCCGGGCATCCGTCCGCCGTTCGGGCGTCACGCCCGTGCCCGACACCGTCGTAACCGGCGAGATCGGACCCGATACCGACTGGACGAAGGCGCTGGACGGCATCGACGCGGTCGTCCATCTGGCGGCCCGCGTCCATCAGATGGACGACCCGGCGGACCCTGATCTGGTAATCGACGCCTATCGCCGGATCAATGTCGGGGGAACGCGTCGGCTGGCCGAAGCGGCCGCCTCGACCGGCGTGCGCCGCATGGTCTTCGTCAGCACCATCAAGGCCATCACGGAAAACAGCGGCGACACCCCTGTGACGGAGGAAACCCCGGCAGCTCCCGAAACTCCCTACGGGATCTCCAAACTGGAAGGCGAGCGGGCTCTTGAGGAGGTCGGCGCCCGGACTGGGCTGGAAACCGTCATCCTGTGCCCGCCGCTGGTCTACGGACCCGGCGTCGGGGCCAATTTCCTGCGCCTGCTGACGCTTTGCCGCAACGCGATGCCGCTTCCGCTGGGTGCCGTCCACAACCGCCGCAGTCTGGTCTTCGTGGAGAATCTGGCGGGCGCCATCGCCTGCTGCGTCGAGCATCCCGCTGCGGCCGGCGGGCGCTTCCTGGTCCATGACGGCAAGGCGCTGTCCACGCCGGAACTGATCCGGTCGCTGGCCGCCATCATGGACCGTCCGGCCCGGCTATTCAGCGTTCCTCCCATATTGCTGCGAGGCGCACTTACCTTGATCAGGCGGGGCGACGCCTATGACAGGCTGGCGGCATCGCTGGAACTCGACGACCGGCATCTGCGCCGGACCCTTGGCTGGCAACCGTTTTGGTCGCAGGAAGACGGCTTGCGCCTTACGGCCGAATGGTTCAATGCTGCGGCTGATTTAACCAATGGTGCCAGTTGACTCGATGAAGATGGATCGCTCCGGGCTCGCTTATCTGCACGACGTCCTGATGACCGGCCTCGCCTTCGTCGCGGCTTTCTACATGCGCGTCGGCGACCAGCTTTTCGGATACCATTACGACGGGCTGGTCCAGGGCCTGCCCGTGGTCATGCTGACCGGCGCCATCACCTATCGCCTGTTCGGCCTGTATCGCGGCATCTGGCGCTATGCATCGACGCCCGACCTGATCCAGGTGACCAAGGCCGCGACCATCGTCTCGGTCGTGTCGGTCCTCCTGCTGTTCCTGCTGACCCGGCTGGACACGATCCCGCGCTCCATCCCGGTGATCCAGTGGTTCGTGCTGCTGATCCTGCTGGGCGGTCCCCGCTTCGGCTACCGCCTGTTCAAGGACCGCCGGCTTTCGCTGTCGGATTTGTCGGGCAACGATATCCGGATACCAGTGCTGCTGGTCGGCGCCGGCGACGGCGCCGACCAGTTGATCCGCGCCTTGTCGCTGTCGCCGCAGGCGGCCTACCGCGTCGTGGGCCTGCTGGACGACAAGGGCGGACGCGTCGGCCGGGAGATCCGGGGCGTGCCCGTCCTGGGCGATGTCGAAGCACTCCCCGCCGTGGTCGAGAGCCTGCATAGGCGCGGCATAAAGCCGCAGAAGCTGGTCGTCACCAAGCAGGAGTCCGAAACCGAGCGCGACCTGATCCGCCGCCTGCTCGACCTGTCCGAACCGCTCGGCCTGTCGCTGAACCGCCTGCCCAACCTGACGGAGTTCAAGGACGCCCTTGGCGAGGGCAAGATCGAGCTTCGGCCCGTCGCGGTGGAAGACCTTCTCGGACGCCCGCAGACAGTTCTCAACCGCGACGCCATCACCGGTCTGATCGCTGGACGGCGCGTGCTGGTGACGGGCGCCGGCGGCACCATCGGCAGCGAACTGACGCGCCAGATCGCGGCACTCGGCCCCGCCGAACTGACCATGGTCGACGCGGGCGAGTTCAACCTCTACACGATCGACGGCGAGATCCGGGGCCGCTTGCCTGAGCTGCCGTGCAACAGCGTGATCGCCGACGTCCGCGACCGCTCCCGCATCGCGGCGCTGTTCCAGCAGACCCGCCCCGACCTCGTCTTTCACGCCGCCGCCCTCAAGCACGTCCCCCTGGTGGAAGCCAATCCCGAGGAAGGCGTGCTGACCAACGCGATCGGCACCCGCAACGTCGCCGACGCCGCCCGGACGGCCGGGACCAGGGCGATGGTCCTGATCTCCACCGACAAGGCGATCAACCCGAGCAGCGTCATGGGCGCCACCAAGCGGGTGGCGGAGGCCTATTGCCAGTCGCTCGACCTGGGTCCCGGCGCCGAGGGCGCCAGCACCCGGTTCATGACGGTCCGCTTCGGCAATGTGCTGGGCTCGAGCGGCTCGGTCGTCCCGCTGTTCCAGCGCCAGCTTGCGGCAGGAGGCCCGCTGACCGTCACCCACCCCGACATGCGCCGCTACTTCATGACCGTGCGCGAAGCGGTGGAGCTGGTGCTTCAGGCCTCGGCCTACGGCTCTGCCCATCCCAACGGCCGTGGGCGGATCTTCGTGCTCGACATGGGGGAGCCGGTCAAGATCGTCGATCTGGCGCGCAACATGATCCGGCTGGCGGGCCTGCGTCCGGAAAAGGACATCCGGATCGAGTTTACCGGCCTCCGCCCCGGCGAGAAGCTGTTCGAGGAACTGCTGTCCGAAGGCGAGACACCCACCAGAACGGAAGCCGACGGCGTCTTCCAGGCCTCTCCCCGCGTCATCGACCATGCCCTGATCAACAGGACCATGGCCGAACTGGAACAAGCCGCCCGCGCCGGCGACCGGCCGAAGACGATGTCGATCATCCGCACCCTTGTTCCCGACCACACAGCCGATGCGGCGATAGCCCATCCTGCCACCCTGACACGCCAGGAACGGGGCTCCACCTGACATGAACCCGCATGACAGGACGCTGCGAACCGCTCCGGCGCGCTTCGCGGCCGTCTACCTGACCGCCATCCTGCTCGCTCCGCTGCTCGCCGTGACGGTTCCGCGCGGTCTGGCTCCCTTGCTGATCGCCGCCTCCGTCATCGGGACCGCGATGTTCCGGCTGGACCAGGGCCGCTGGCCCGTCCCGTCGAAGCGCTGGATGCTGATCCTCGGCGGCTTCCTGCTCTATTGCGCGGGCACCGCGCTCTGGAGCATACGGCCGGCGCAGAGCCTGCGGCAGACGGCGGAGCTAGCCTATACCCTGATCCCGGCGCTGCTGCTGGCAACGGCGACGGTCCAGACCAAGTCGCCGCTGCTCGACCACCGCCGGGTCCGCTGGTTCCTGTTGGCCTATTTTGCTGCCGTCATCCTGCTGATGCTCGACCTGCTGCACGGGCTGCCGGTCTACCTGATGATGCGCGGCGGGGTCGCCTCTGATCCCTTCCTGGAAGGCTCCCTGATCAACCGGAACATGGTCGCGATGGCCGCGCTCTGCTGGCCCGCCTTCCTGTCGTTCTGGCTACGCCGCGAGTGGGGGGCTGCGGCGTTGCTGCCGGTCGGCATGATCGTCCTGGTGACCGGCGGCAGCAGCGAGTCAGCCATGGTCGGGCTGCTGATCGGCCTTATTACACTGGCCGTCGCCATGGTGGCGCCCGATTTTACCCGGATCGCCCTTGGCGTCGGCGTCATCGTCACCTTCTTCGGGACTATTCCGGCCATGGAATGGCTTTACAGCCTGGACCTGATCGACCGGGGCACCCTGCCGTTTTCGTTCCTGCACCGGATCGAAATCTGGCACTACGCATCGAACCTCGTATTCGAGCGGCCGCTGTTCGGCTGGGGACTGGATACGTCGCGCTCGATCGCCGAAAAGGTAATCCTGGAACGCGGCGGCTACGAGTTCCCCGTGCTGCCGATCCATCCGCACAACGCCTTTCTCCAGGTCTGGCTGGAACTGGGGCTGGTCGGAATCGGCTTCGGGATCGCCATCGGCCTGACCGTCCTGCGCGGCATCCGCGATCTCCCCCGGCCGAGCCAGCCGGTGGCGCTCGCAGCCTTCGCCGGATCGATGGCGATGCTGTCGGTCGCCTATGGCGTCTGGCAGGTTTGGTGGCTCGCGGCGCTGATCCTGTCGATGCTGATGATCCACGTGCTTGCACGTTCGTCGCGAGTTGGATAGCTTCGGCGAAGCTGATAGCGCCGGCAGCACCGGCCGTTTCGGGTCCATGAATATCGTCAGGTGGCTGATGCCGTCGTTCAAGAAATTCCCGCTCGCCGGGTGGGGGCTTCTGCTCTCTCTGACGCTGCTGCCGGGATGCGGCTACCAGCCGCTTTATGGCGCCAATACGCCGGCGGCCCAGCAACTGCCGCTGGTGCAGATCAACAACATCCCCGACCGCCTGGGCCAGCAGCTCCGGAACAGGCTGATCGACCGCTTCTACAGCGACGGCCGCCCGGCCTCGCCGGAATATACGCTCGACGTTTCGCTGGTACCCAGCGTCTACAAGCTCGGAATCGCGCTGGACGACAGCGCTACCCGCGCCGAACTGAATCTGGCGGCCAACTACACGCTCCGCAACATGCAGGGTGCCGCGGTCTTCACCGGCTCGACCACGGCGGTGACCAACTTCAACATCCTGCGCAGTCAGTACGCGACCCTGATCGGGGAGCGGGACGCCTATGACCGCAGCGTGGCCCAGGTCTCCGAAGACATCACCCGGCGAATCTCGCTATTCTTCAACCGCGATCCGGTGACGGCAAGCGCGCAATAGCTGCGCAGTATCCGTCCTGCCAAGCCTTGATCTCATAGATGCTAATTTGAAGCGTTCACCCCGTTTCCGTCATACCCGGACTTGATCCGGGTACCTCCTGGCGGAGACTGACGGGAGGACTTCAAGCTGAAGTCCTGATTTCACCCTCTCACCTCCTGAAAGGAGGTACCCGGATCAAGTCCGGGTATGACGGGAAGGGAGAAAGATGGGCAAAGTTAGCGCCCATGGGACCTGATCCTGGTATCTCCGCTCAAAAGCTGAGCGGGCGACGAACAGATCGTCTCAGGAAGCCGGCCTGTTCGTCGCCGAGGACCCGCTGAGGATCGGCGCTTCGACCTCGCCCAGGTTCCGGAAGACCAGGCGGAAATAGACCGTATCGCCGCCCTCTTCGCCGGACCGCACCGTATTGTCCCGCTGGCCGATCAACTGAAACGTGAAGCATTCGTCGGTGTAGGTCAGCGACGCGGTGGTGCTGCGCAGTTTGTTGTCCTCTGCCTGAAGGTCACGGTTCTGGGCTACCGAAACGGACCACCTGTCCGTGAAGTTCGAGCTGAGGGACATCGTCAGGTACTCACGACGGGGTGACGTATCGCCGGTGGTCGGCCGGTCGCGGTAATAGTAGTTGGCCCCCGCCCGCAGGATCGGAACGCCGGCGCTGACGCGGAACTGCTGGACCTGCGCTTCCAGATCTTCTTCCGCAA